>CAZZYB010000079.1:0-11402 GCA_964658125.1 uncultured Acetobacteraceae bacterium
CGGAGGTGATGGTGATGCCGCGCTCCTGCTCCTGCTCCATCCAGTCCATGGTGGCGGTGCCCTCGTGCACCTCGCCGATACGGTGCGTGATGCCCGTATAGAACAAGATGCGCTCGGTCGTCGTCGTCTTGCCGGCGTCGATGTGAGCCATGATGCCGATGTTTCGACATTTTGCGAGAGGTACTGTGCGTGCCACTTTGAATCCTTTACTTTTGCGAGCCGAAGCTCTGTGGTTCGGAGTTCTTAGTTGTTAGTTATTAGTTGTGGGATAACGGGGTTCTTATTGATAACCAAGAACTGACAACTAACAACCTGCAACTACCAGCGATAATGTGCGAAAGCTTTATTAGCTTCGGCCATGCGATGAACGTCTTCCTTCTTCTTCATCGCGGCGCCACGGCCGTTGGCTGCGTCGAGCAATTCAGCAGTGAGCTTGTCGACCATGCCCTTCTCTCCGCGTGCGCGGCCGAAGGTTACGAGCCAGCGGATGGCGAGCGACGTGCGGCGCTCGGGGAGAACTTCGATCGGCACCTGGTAGTTGGCACCACCGACGCGGCGGGACTTCACTTCCAGCATGGGCTTGACGTTTTCGACAGCCTTCTTGAAGAGCTTGAGCGCTTCATCGCCGCCCTTGGCTTCGAGAGCGGTCATCGCCTCGTAGAAGATGCCCTGAGCGGTGGACTTCTTGCCGCCCCACATCATGCTGTTGACGAACTTGGTGACGAGTGTGGAGCCGTAAACCGGGTCCGGTGCAACTTCGCGCTTCGCTATAAAACCTTTACGTGGCATTCTTCTCTTCTTCTTCCTCCAGCTCGGTGACTTCTCACGTGCTGGACTTGGTGAAACGGTTCTTAGTTGTGAGTTATTAGTTGCTAGTGGGGAGAGGCTCTTACCCTTCCTGAGAACTAACAACTAAGAACTGGAAACTTACTTAGCTGCCTTCGGACGCTTGGCGCCGTACTTGGAGCGGCTTTGCTTGCGGTTGGCGACGCCGACTGAATCGAGCGTTCCGCGAACCACGTGGTAACGAACACCCGGGAGGTCCTTCACACGGCCGCCGCGGATGAGCACGATCGAGTGCTCCTGCAGGTTGTGGCCGATGCCCGGGATGTAGGTCGTAACTTCAATGCCGTTGGTGAGGCGAACACGGGCGACCTTGCGGAGAGCCGAGTTCGGCTTCTTGGGGGTCTGTGTGTAGACGCGGGTGCAGACGCCGCGACGCTGGGGCGAACCCTGCAGAGCGGGCGAGGCGGTCTTGTAGCGGGTCGGTGTGCGGCCCTGCTTGACGAGTTGATGAAACGTAGGCACTTTGTAAAACTCCTTGGCTTACCTGTTTCCAGGCAATTACCCGAATTTCTGTATTCGGGCTTTGTGCAGGGCAGCGCCTTACGCTCTGCTCTTGCGTGGTCCTCGCGGACGCGCAAAAGGCGAAGCGTGCGAACACGCTTCGGCGAAGTTCTGAATCCTGCACGCGGCCGTACTGCTGGACTGCGTGTACAACGGTTCACTGCTCAGGTTTGAGACAGGCGACGGTGGCTGGTGTGGGTTTTCACCCTGCCCAACTCCGTTTCGCTCTGTTCCGGCCCGCATAGCCCTTCCACGTAGGATCCTCAGTTACTTTCCAGAGGGAAGAGGGTGTCGCAGGATCACAGACAGGCCTTCTGGTTCATTGCTACCGCCCAGACAGGTGAGTTCCCGATATACGCGGAACCTTCTAAATCTAACAAAGGGTTTTCGGCGCGTCAAGCATCTGTCCCAAAACCGGGTCTTCGAGGCACTTTCCGGCTGGAAACCGATGACGGAATTGGACCTCAAGTCTTCGCCGTCCAGTCATAGGGTCGCAGTTCCTCAGGGTGGGCCCGCATGTAAGCCAGAACCCGATGGCGTTTCTGCGTTCCACGACCCTCGCGATCGTCGGCCTCATCCACCAGGCTGGGCAATGCCTGTGCCACCCGCGCAAACGTGGATCGCCAACGGGCCTTTACGGCTGCGGAAGTGATGCCGAGTTGGGCAGCTAATTCCGCGTCCGTATCCCCGTTGAGGGCGGCCAGCAGCAGCTCTTGGTCGGATTCGCGGAGCCGAAGCTGCGGTGTCTGAATCCTGAAAATGACGTTGCCGACCGATCCGGGCATAGCTGTCGCGGATTCACGAGTCATTAAATGCATCGTCAGCCCAACTTCCGGAAATTCTCCGATGGTCTGAAACTCAGCGGAACGCAGAGCGAATTCTGTCATCGGCTGACAAGTGACCCACAGGATTCGGCGAATTCGAAAGCCCGCCAAAGTTTGTACCATGCTGGAGACGGACAGTGTTTCGATATCGTGACTCTCCGTCGCGGTCAGGATTTCGTGCCGCCAGGCGCTGTACAGGATCACAACGTCGACACCCGTGCCGGCGTCCCCCTGTGCCACATCGTTCCGGGTCGCCGCAACCGATCGGCCCGAATGGACGCTCGCGATGATCCTCGCCGTGACGTCCGGCTGGGGATTGACGACTTCCGCATCCATGAATCTTTGCGAAACCAGGAGTCCCGCGCTATATCCAAGCCGTGTGTGTCCGCGGATGGGACGGCTTGATTCCAGAACAACCGAAATCAGGAACGACTCATGGAAGAGATGTTTCCATGCCTCGAGCGCCGCCCCGGGACCCACCATGCCGTCCCCGCGCCGCGCTATTTGAATAGACAGGCCTGGTTCGACGTCGCTCCAGTTGGCCGTTCGCCAGCTCATCGACATTCAGCTATCCCCCATAAATCGACAGACTCGCGCATATTGCGGACCTTGCGTGTTCAGCGCCGCCTTCTCAGGAAATTAAACAAAAGGCCTCCAGCTATCTTTTAGGTCATTGAAGCCATGGCAAGGCGTGCGTATGGTCTACCTTACTCGTGAAATTCGAATTTCTGCGAAAATCGCTCTCGTCGCCTGCATGTCGCTTAGTGGCATTCGATACCCCTTGACGCGGAGGGCCTGTTTGGGGCACTACGCTTCTCTCTATCCATCCATCCATCCAGACCACTGATTCACGAAAGGGATCCTCATGTTTCGTCGCCAGGCAGGCATTCTTTCCCTCGCAGCAGTCAGCATCTTTCTTCTGTGCGGAGACACCGCACCCGCGTCGTGCAATCAAACTCGGATTGGGCCCAGTACAGGCGAGGTCATCGGCGTCGGAGTGGCCGCCGTGGCTGTGGTTGTGATCGGTACAGTGACGCTGGTTCACGTTCATAACAGTCACCACACTATTAAAGGCTGCGTTGTTGCCGGCTCAAACGGTGTCGAGATTCGTACCAGTGGCGAGGGCCCCAAGACGTACAAGCTCACCGGGGACACCAACGTAAAGGTTGGGGACCTGGTCAAGGTGCATGGCGACAAGGTCAAGAAAGTAAAGGGCAGCACGGACGACGAGACCTTCACGGTGGAGAAGCTCAACAAGGACTACGGGCCCTGCAAAGTGACGCCCTGATCTGCGGCGATGCGATAGGTAAACCCGGCCCGGACTGTGTACCATGGCGTCATGAACCAGGCTGAAGGATTGATTGGCGACCCTGTTTCCGCCGGGTTGCAGGGTCAGGCCGTGTCCAGAGGCGTCCGGGCGTTGCTGGTTGCCGTCCCCGTAGCGGTCTACGTTCTTATCTGCGTTCACCTGTTCCGTGGAATTCGCGCGGCAGACGGCGGGCACTTCGTGTTCTCGCTGGACGACCCGTACATCCACCTGGCGCTGGCGGAACAGATTGCCCGTGGCGGCTACGGCATCAATCCCGGCGAGGCAGCTTCCCCGTCTTCGAGCGCGCTCTGGCCGTTTCTGCTGGCACCTTTTGCAAAGCTGCCTTCGCTGCCCCTGATTACGCTGCTGGTGAACTTCCTGGCAGGGCTGGGCGCGGCGGTGATTGCAGGCTTGTCGGTCGCCGACTGGCCGGGCAGCCTCGTCTCGCGGGACGAGAAGGCGCGGCGCGTGCTCTCCGCCGGGGCGCTGGTCGTGATTGGAAACCTGGCAGGGCTGACGTTTGTTGGCATGGAGCACACGCTGCAGGTGATGCTGGCGGGGGCCTGCGCGCTGGGGGTGATTGCGTGTCTGCGTGGACGGGCGGTACCGTGGTGGTGTCTCGCCGCGGCTGCGATCGGTCCGCTGGTGCGGTACGAAAATCTCGGGCTTTCCGTGGCGCTTGCGATCGCTCTCGTGGGTCGTCGCGAGACGAGGAAGGCCGCGGGACTGCTCGCCGCCAGCGTGCTTCCGCTGCTGGGGTTCTCGGTGTTTCTGCACCACCTGGGACTGCCGCTGCTGCCTACCTCCGTTCTGCTGAAGGGCGGCGTCGCCGTTGGAGCATCGGGGACGGGCGTGCTGCACATGTTGCGGCAGCAAGGGACGCTGCTGCTGCGCGGATCGATGGACCCACACCACATTGTTGTGGGCGTGCTGTTTCTGACGCTGGCCGGGCTGGCGTGGACCGCGAACGACAGGGCACGGCGCTTTGCGCTCGGCGGAGCCGCGCTGGCTGCGGGGATGCACATGCTGGTGGGCCGGTTCGACTGGTTCCACCGGTACGAGGTGTACATCGTCTTCTTCAGCGCGCTGGTGGTCCTGCACGTGGTGCATGAACGGCCCCGGATGCTGCTGGGGTGGTATGCGATCGGGCTGCTCGGCTGCTCAACCATGTACCTGGCGGCGATCCACGACACCGTGGGCTGCTCGCGGGGCGTGTACCTGCAGCAGTTTCAGACCCACCGCTTTACGACCGAGTTCTACACCGGCAATGTGGCGGTCGACGATCTCGGGCTCGTAAGCTACGCGCGGCCCGGCGGTCAGTGGGTGGTCGATCTCTTCGGGCTGGGTTCGGTGGAAGCGGCGCGGCAGACGCAGAAGTCCACGGAGTGGCTGGATTCGATCACACGCCGTCACAACGTCGGTCTGGCCGCGATCTACGAGGAGTCCTCTCCGCCCGTCCCGGCAACCTGGACGCGGCTGGGGCAGCTCTGCCTGGTCGACAAGCCAAGCGTGCTCGGAGGTGCCTGCGTGTCGTACTTCGCAACCTCGGCGGCGACGGCGGAGGAGTTGCGGAGTGCCTTTGTCCGCTTTGTAGGCACGCTGCCGGCCGGGATCAACGCCACGGTGGACGCGCCTGCATCGATTCAGACGACGAAGCCGGTATCGAAGTCCAGGTAGTTGTCGAGGTGGTCCTTGACCACGCGATAGCACTCGCAGGACTTTTTTTCGAGGCCCGGCGGATCGATGATGTGGATGATGCCTCGGGTATAGCTGATCAGCCCCTGCTCTTTCATCTGCGCAGCTGCGACCGATATGGTGGGGCGCGAGACGCCGAGCATGTCGGCAAGGAACTCGTGCGAGATGG
Source organism: uncultured Acetobacteraceae bacterium (assembly GCA_964658125.1). GTDB lineage: Bacteria > Acidobacteriota > Terriglobia > Terriglobales > Acidobacteriaceae > Granulicella. The sequence goes on from CAZZYB010000079.1 coordinate 5,345, forward strand.
AGAAGTTCTCCGAGCGCGCGCGGTCCGAACACAGCAGCAGCCAGCGTGCCAGGCGCTGCTCCAGCTCATGCTTGGCGTTGCAGCCGGCGGACTGCGTTGCCTGGGTCAACTGCGCCTGGACGTAGCGCAAGGCAAGGTCGTGGAATTTGTCGAAGCGCCTGAACTCCCGTGTCGCCGCTTCCATGGGGCTGGCGAAGCCGTAGCCGGCAATCTGCATATAGACCCGGTTCAGGCTATGCCTGGTGCCCATCAGGCCGGATACGCCCATGGCCGCCTCGTAGCCGAACAGCCCGACTTCGACCTGCGAGCCATCTTTGAAGGTGGTGGTCATCGAGCCCACGCCCTCTTCGATGAAGTAAATGTGGTCGATGGTGCTGCCGGGGAACTCAATCTCGTGACGAAGTTCCAGCTTGACCGGGCGAAGGGCGAGCCGCTCCACGCTGGCTGCATCGAGGCTCTGGAGCAACCTGTTTCGGAACCGGTTCGCAGGTTTCTGAACCAGCAAAGGACTTAGATCTTCTAGTGGATTGGGCGTTAGAGAGTGCACTGAGCCCCCGTTCCCAGCCGAAAAAGCCTGTATAGCAAGTATGAACCCCGGCGGGCGCCCGTGCCAGATGAGCGCTGGATCCTCGGATTATTTCCCTGGGGCTCGGGCCTTGATAGGGTGGCTGGTTGCCTGCATGCTAGGCTTTTTTGCATGAGGATTTTTGTTCGTTCAGCCTGCCTGCCCGCCCTTGCTGCGGCCGTTTGTCTCTTTTCAGCTGCTTCCAGCGCCGCCCAGCGGGCCGATGGCGAGGGGCGGGCGAAGATGCCTACCGGCGTTTCGATCTCGCCGGACGCCTCGACTGTCGCCTGGTCAGTCGGCACCCGTGAGGGGTCGCAGATTCACCTGACGGCCGTGGCGAACCCCGACCCCGGTAAGGAGCAGATTGTCGCTCCAAATGGCACCACGAACTGTTCGAACACGGCGCCGATGTGGTCCCCGGATAGCCTGTGGCTGGCTTACACTTCCACCTGTACGAGCAAGGAAGAGAAGCCCGGGCAGGCGCAAATTTTTCTGTGGTCGAAGGCGACTGGCGAATCGAAGCAGCTGACCCACGTGACGGGCCTGTTCAAGCAGGCGGCGTGGTCGCCGGACGGAAAGTCGATTGCGTTTTTGTTTGTCGAGAATGCCTCGCGTGCCGCGGGAGCGCTGGACGCGATGAAGCCCTGGGCCGGCGTTATTGGCGAGGACGGTGTAGAGGTTCAGCGGCTTTACGGGGTTGATGTGGCTAGCGGCAAGGGTGCGTGGCTGTCTCCGCTGACGCTGCATGTGTACGAGTGGGGCTGGGCGCCGAACTCGAAGGAAGTCGCCTATACGGGCGCCGATGCTCCCGGAGAAAATAACTGGTGGATTGCCCGGATCTGGGCTGCTCCCGTACACATAACTGCGGACAGCGTGGGGCCGCAGCCGCGGTCTGTTTTTGATCCCGCCAAGACCACGAGCGGGATGCGGGGGCTGCAGATGGCCGTTCCCCGCTGGTCGCCGGATGGTAAACACATCGCCTTCATCGGCGGCCTGATGTCCGACCAGGGTTCGACTGGTGGCGACGTCTGGGTAGTGGATTCGAAGGGTGGAGAGCCGGTGGACGTCACTCCCGGCATCGATGGAACGCCCACCTATATATCCTGGACCGGCAACGACAACATCGGGTTCACCGAAGACCGTCGCGGCCACATGGTCCTGGCAGACACCACCCTCTCAGGCCGCAAGACGGACGCCGAGATCGACATGGGCGAAGCGCAGCTCTCCGGCGGCAGCCTCAAGAATGCCATCAGCGTTTCCAGCCACGGCACGCTGGCGTTCATCAAGTCCGGCATTGGCGTTCCTGCCGAGGTCTGGGCTGGGGATTGGGGCAAGTTCCGGCAAATCACGCACCTGAACGACGGCGCACCCAAATCCGCTGCCCGCATCGAGTCGATCGAGTGGGAAAACGAAGGCTTTCATGTGCAGGGCTGGCTGACGTATCCCAAGGATTACGACGCGAAGAAGAAGTATCCGATGATTGTCACGGTCCACGGCGGACCCTCGTCATCGGCGTTTCCGCGTGGCGCGGGCACCTGGTCCGGGCTGGGCTACTTCGAGTTCCAGCCGAACCCCCGCGGTAGCTACGGCCAGGGCGAGAAGTTTACCCAGGCCAACCGCAAAGACTTCGGGTACGGCGATCTGCGCGACATCCTGACTGGTATCGACGCCATCGAGAAGAAGGTCTCGGTCGACGACAAGCGCCTGGGCATCACAGGTTGGAGCTACGGCGGATTTATGACCATGTTCGTGGTTACGCAGACGCACCGTTTCCGCGCGGCTGTTGCCGGAGCCGGTCTGAGCAACTGGCAGAGCTACTACGGAGAAAACTCGATCGACCAGTGGATGATTCCGTTCTTCGGCGCCAGCGTGTATGACGATCCGGCGGTGTACGCGAAGAGCTCGGCGATCACCTTCATAAAGCAGGCGAAGACGCCGATGCTGATCATCGTGGGCGACCGCGACGGCGAGTGCCCCGCTCCGCAGAGCTTCGAAATGTGGCACGCGCTGCGGGATCAGGGTGTTAAGACGCAGCTGGTGGTGTACCCGAACGAAGGCCACGGTTTCCGCGATCCGAAGCACATCCAGAACCGCAACGAGCGCGAGGTGAAGTGGTTTGCGGAGAACATGAAGTAAGGCAGGGGATAGAGTCGGGGGGATAGAGGATAGAGAGTGCTCCTCACTATCCTCTACCCACGATCCCCTGTTTCCCCACGAACTCTTTGCGCAGCACCTCGTTTACGCGGACCTGCCAGCGTGGGCCGGTCTTTCGAACGGCTTCCATCACATCCGGCGACAGACGCATGGTCACCTGTTCCTTCACCGGCGCCTTCTGAGGGCCGCGGCCCTTTTTGCTGAATGCGCGCTGGAAGTCCTCGGGCATTTCGCTCATGCGCTTGGCGCGGGCGAAGTCCTCGCGCGTCCATTCTGGGGTGTCCGCGTCCGGGACGCCATACTTGCTAATTCTGTTGGGCAACTTGACCTTCACACAGTAAATTGTAATGCCAATGTAATAGGCCGACCCCCGTATCTTTGATTCAAACGTATGATTCACCGCCGCCCAATCTGCCTCGCTATCGCCATCGTCCTCATCCCGATGGGCGTCGCGTGGCGGATGGCACCGCTGCACGTGCAGCCCTTCTTCTACAAATATGGTGGTTCGGTGCTCTGGGCCGCGATGGTCTACTGGATTGTCGCGGCCCTGCTACCCCGGCTCAGGCCATGGACAGTGGGCGCGCTGGCTGGTTCGCTGGCGGCGGTGGTCGAGCTCAGCCGCCTGTACCATGCTCCCGCCCTGGACGCCTTCCGCCTCACCTTGGCCGGCAAGCTGATGCTGGGACGATTCTTCTCTGTCTACGACATAGCGGCTTACTGGCTGGCAATCGCGGTCGCGGCAGCCATCGATTGGCGTTGGCTCTACCCTGCCGCCTGACCCTTTCTCCCTTCACTCTTCACTCTTCGCTCTAAACCCTGTTCCTCTAACCTCTATCCCCTGAAAGCGTCTAAATCAGGAGCAAGTCCAGCCAAGGGCATTTGCCCATTGTTCCGAGCACCTTCTACACTGGAGCTTCGGCAATTCAGAGTTTACGGTTTGACCGTTCAGCTTGGGTTCCGGTTGGACGGGGAGGTTCGATGCGGCGGTTTGTCAGTTTAGCGGTTCTGCTTTTTTTCACGGTCCCTTTTGGCGCGTCAATGATCGGTTGCGGTCATAAAACGGCCGTGACGTTTTGCAATGGTGGAGACTCCGGTCCGGTCGTCGGACAGGTGAAGAGCCTGACGCTCTCGCCCAGCTTTGCCACCTTTGGCGAGTCGCTGAACTACGGCCAGATCGGCAGCGGCCTGAGCGCGAGCGCCGTCGATTGCAAGGGCAACGCCGTCTCGGTGAGCAAAATTACGTACGCCACCAGCGACATGACCTTCGCGGACATCAATCCCAGCACGGGGCAGGTCTGCGGCGGCACCTACAATCGCAACACCGGCGGCGGTATCCCTGACTACACCACCTGCACGGCCCCGGTAAATCCCCCCGCCAGCACCCTGGCCTACGTCACCGCCACCGGAGACGGCGCAGTCAGCAATGCGATTCCGGTGTATATCCACCCGGTCGTGACAGGCATCGTGCTGGGTAACCCGACGCCAACCAACCCGGACGGCAGTTGTAAGGCCGACCCGCTGGGACCCGCCACCAACTGCTGCGCTGTGACCACCGGCGCCGTCGTAACGGCTCCCCCCTACCTCGGCGGCTCCTGCCTTTCGCAGGGCGTCAGCGCGCAGCTTACGGCTCGCGCTTACAAGAACGGCACCACCAACGCGGCGGACAATATCACCTGCAGCATTGGCCATCTCCAGTACTCGGCCCAGAATTCTTCAGTGCTGACCATCGACCAGAATGGCGTGGCAACAGCCGCCCAACCGGGGTCGACCATCATCACCGGCAACGTTTCGAACTCCGGTTCAGGCGGCGCTGCAGGATACTTCGCGACGTGCCCTCCGGCGTCCATTACGCTGAGCGTGCCTAACCAGGGGAACGCGACCAACATCGTCGTAGGCGTCAACACCAGCCAGCCCATTACGGCAGTCGTCAAGGACACCAACAACGTTACGCTGACGGGCGTTGCCCTCACGTTCGAGTCCACCACACCGACTACGATCAACGCCGGCGGCGGCCTGGTCACACCGGTCTTCCCCGGCTCGGCCAGCATCACCGCCGTTTGCCAGCCCCCGACCTGCAACTCGGCGCCGTTCAGCGAGATCAGCCTCTACGGTAACGGCGAACCCATCACCTCGAACAACATCCAGGTGACGGCCACCGGAACCAACGCCACCGTGTTGTACATCGCCAGCACGCAGTCGCAGTACCTGCTGCCGATCGACTTTTCAACGGGCCAACCCGGCTCGCTGGTCAAGCTGCCGTACACGCCTAACTCGATGGTCATCTCCAACGACGGCAGCTCGATCTACCTCGGCAGCTCGTCTGCCCTGATGACAGTCAGCGCGGCCAATAACCAGGTCAGCTCGAGTAACCAAAACGTGACTGGCACCGTGCTTTCGGTTTCGCCTGACGGCAGCACCGTGGTCGTCACCGACTCGGTGCGTCAGACAGTTTCGCTGGTTTCGAACGGCAGCGTGACGACCACGTACGGCGGCGTCGGAACCGCCGCGCAATGGTCTCCGGACAGCACAACGGTGTACATCACTGCCGCCAACAACCAGTTGCTGGTGCATTCAACCTTCAACGGCTGGATCCCCACAACGACGGCGAATCAGTACGTCGATGTGGCCGTGACGGTTCCTGCCGTCGGCGCGTTCTTTGCCACCAACACCAATGTCACAGAGGGCCGCAGCTACTGCCCGCAGCTGACCAGCACGACACCGGGGACGACGCCGGGTGCTCCACCCGTCACCACCAACATCTTCTACCCAGTGGCGAACGATACGGCAGTTCGTACGGATAAGGTGGCCGCCACCAATGACGGTCTGCACGTTCTGGGAGCGACATCCACACCGGCGGCGACGGTGAACGACATTGCGATCAACCTGGCGGCTCAGCCGCAGGCACTGGCGTGTCCTACCACGACAGCTCCCGTGGTCTTCAACATCAGCAGCGTTAGCCCGCATCCGATCCCCGGCGTCACAGCGACGGCCATCACCGGCGTGCTGCCCGCGAGCAACTCGGCGCTGGCGTTCGTCACCTACACCGGAACCGGCGGCCAGTTGCCGGAGTACATCCCATCCACCGGCGCAATCTCCAACGTGACGCTTTCGAGCGGCGCAGTGGCGCCCGTTGCAGGCGTGTTCAGCTCCGATAACAACACGTTCTTCACAGGAACCTCCGGCGACAACCAGGTCCACCTCATTACGATCACCGGCACCACGGCGACAGACACCAGCGTGATTGCGCCCAAGCTGCCCGACGCAAACGGCAACATCGTTGTCCCGAACCTGATCGTCCAGCGTCCGAAGAAGTCGAACTCCTAAAGGCAGGGAATAGGA
>CAZZYB010000080.1:0-11370 GCA_964658125.1 uncultured Acetobacteraceae bacterium
GGTGAACCTGGTGGTGAAGTAGTGCCGCAAGCTCCGCGCGACCTGATCGTCCGCGCTGGAGACGAAGTGCGTGGAACTCAGTCCTTCGTGCAGGTCATGGCGTCGGTATGGGGACGACCGTCGCTGGTTGGGCTCGAGGTGCTTTGGCGATGGGCGTTCGGCCTGTTGGTGCTGGCTGTCCTTGCCGTCACAGACAGGCAGGCGGTGACGCGCCTCTTCGATGCCGCGTCTTGGCGCTGGTTTGGAGAAGCCTTGCTGCATGGGGCGTTCATATTTGGCGTAAACATCCGCGGCGTGTCGATCTTGGTTGCCGCAATTTTGTTCTGGGCTGCTGTTTCGGGAGTTGCACGCACCGTGGTTCTGCGCAGGCTGGACGCAGAGCTCTATCCGCGACGCGGGACAGTCGTGGTCCTGTCGATCTTGCGCGTGGTCGCATTTTCGCTCTTGATGGCCGCGTGGTTGTGGGCGCTGAGCGCGATAGGTCTGTCGCTGGTGCGGAGCAGCGACCCGAACTACGTGCTGGGCTTCGCCGAAGCGGTGGTATGGACGCTGCTGCTGTTCATGTTCTGGAGCGTGGTCAGTTGGATATTCCCGCTGGCCATTATGCTGGCGATGGCGCGAGACCTGGGTGTCGGCGCGAGCCTTAAGGTTGGGTGGGGAAGCGCTGCACTGCGGTCGAAGCTGATCGAGATCAACCTTGTCATGGGCATCGTGAAGATTGCGCTGGTCGTTCTGGCGATGGTCTTCTCCGCTACGCCGCTGCCGTTTCAGGCTTTCACAACGCAGGGCTTTCTGTGGATCTGGTGGCTCGGAGTGGCGCTCGTTTACCTGCTGGCTTCGGACTTTTTTCATGTGGTGCGGTTGGTGGCTTGTCTTGCATTACACCGAGCGTACGATTCGCGGTAACTTTTATTCTCCACGGATCGCAGAAGCTGCATCGTAGTTTCTATACGTTTCACTTGCACGGAGGATGAAATATGTCGTTTGCTATCTATGCTGTTGGTTGTCTCATTCTGATTGCCGGGTTGATTTATGTGGCTCACCTGGTGCATATGCCGGAGAAGTGGATCGTGGCGCTGGTGTTGCTGATTCTGGGTGCTGGAATCATGGGCGGCGTTTCCTCTACCCGTCAGAAGGATCCCAGCTAGGGAGCCGAAGTAGACTGGTTGTGTGGACACTCTGCCCAGCACAATCGCCAACTCGACTATCGTTATCCTTGACTTCGGTTCGCAGTACACACAGCTGATCGCGCGACGCATTCGCGAGTTCAACGTGTTCTCTGTCGTGCTTCCGTGTACTTCTCCGCTGGAGAAGATACTGGCCCTGAACCCGAAGGGGCTCGTGCTCTCGGGTGGGCCGTCGAGCATCTATGACGACGATGCGCCGAAGGCTGATCCGGCCATATTGGCGGCTGGTTTGCCGATCCTGGGCATCTGCTACGGTCTGCAGTTCATCACGCATCATCTTGGTGGAACGGTGGTGCCTGCGGCGGCGCGCGAGTATGGTCACGCTGAGGTGGAGATCGTCGATCCGGCTGAGATCTTCCATGGGTTGCCGAACTCGCTGCAGGTCTGGATGTCGCATGGGGATCATGCGGAGACGCTTGCTCCGGGATTTCGTGTGACAGCGAAGACTGCGAATGCCATTGCGGGCATTGCGGATGAGTCGCGGAAGATGTGGGCTGTGCAGTTTCATCCGGAGGTTGTGCATACTCCGCGAGGGATGGAGTTGCTGCGGAACTTCGCGGTGAAGATCGGCGGCGCTAAGCAGGATTGGACTCCTGCGCACTTCATCGAGACGACTGTCGCCAAGATTCGCGCGCAGGTTGGTGAGACTGGACATGCGATCTGCGGGCTTTCCGGCGGCGTCGATTCCAGCGTTGCTGCGGTGCTGGTTGCGCGGGCGATTGGCGATCGGCTGACTTGCATCTTCGTTAACAATGGTGTGCTGCGGAAGGATGAGTTTGCTAAGGTGCAGACTGCGATGCGCGAAGGTTTAGGGCTGAATGTTGTGGCTGTCGATTCGAGTGAGCGGTTCCTGGCGAAGCTTGCTGGTGTGGTCGATCCGGAGTTGAAGCGCAAGGCGATTGGCAGTGAGTTTATTGCCGTGTTTGACGATGAGGCGAAGAAGATTTTTGAGGCGGAGAAGTCTGCGGGTGAGGAGATTGCGTGGCTTGTGCAGGGAACGCTTTATCCTGACGTGATCGAATCAATCAGTGTTCATGGGCCTTCGCACGTGATCAAGAGTCATCATAATGTTGGCGGTTTGCCTGCGGATATGAAGCTGAAACTGATCGAGCCTTTGCGCGATTTGTTCAAGGACGAAGTTCGGCGGATCGGGCGGGATCTGGGGATGCCGGAAGAAATTCTGGAGCGGCAGCCGTTTCCGGGGCCGGGGTTGGCGGTACGGATTCTGGGTGAGGTTACACCGGAGCGGGTGGCGATCCTGCAGGAGGCTGATGCTATCTGCGTGGACGAGATTCGGAAGGCTGGGCTCTACCGGAAGGTCTGGCAGAGCTTTGCGGTGCTGCTGCCGATCAAGACTGTTGGCGTGATGGGCGACCAGCGGACCTATGCCTATACCTGCGCCATCCGCGCGGTGGAGAGCGAGGACGGTATGACCGCCGACTGGGCTGCGCTGCCTTACGAGGTGTTGCGGGCGATTTCGAGCCGGATCGTGAGCGAGGTGCGCGGGATTAATCGCGTGGTTTATGACATTACGTCGAAGCCTCCTGGGACCATTGAGTGGGAGTAGCCCCTCCCCCCTGCTTCGCTTTCGTCGGTGTTTAGAATGTGTAGCTTGCAGCGCTTTGTAGCTGTAAAATACTGATTGCAGGGATTTTAAATCCAAAATCTCTGGAATCAACCGTTTACGAGCGATTCCGCGTTACGCGGTTGGAAACCTCACCTGGACCTTCGAATTGGCAAAGAGCGAAGCGTTTGTGCGTTTGGCGACGTTAAAGACAAACGCCCGGCGATGGGCCGGGCTGGAAGATTGCTCTGTCTTTATTGTATAGGGCGTGTCAAGCGGCCAGTCCCGAAGCAATCCGATTGGGCCGCCTCGGTGGTCACCAAGAGCTCAGAGCTTTGAGGGAGGCGTTCCGTTGATGATCGGCCTACGTCTACCACCGAGAGAATCGCGCATGATCGAGGGGATATGAGCATCGCAACGAGCGTTCGCCCGACATTTTCGCAATCGCGCAGCAGCCTGATCTCGGCGGGCGTCCACCTCGTCGTGCTGCTGGGGCTGTTGGGCGCTTTCGGGCGTGGTTCCAGGATTGCTCCGTCCAAGCTGCCCGGCACGGCGCTGGGCGTGAGGCTGCTGACGTTTTATAGTCCCGGCAGCCCTGAACATCCCATCAGCGAGATTCCGAGGAAGACTCCCGTCAAGCCGGTTGCGGCATTGACCCCTTCGATTACGGCTCCTGCGACCCCCAAAGATGCGGGCGAACCTGCCACCGAGACCGGCAAGGGGACCACTGCTGAGAGCGGCCTGGGTGAGGGGGAGATCAGGATCGCGCTGCAGACGTACTTCCCTTTTCCAAAGCCGAATCTATCGGGGCTTCCGCATGGGACCAAGAGCGACGTGATTTTGAACGCGGTGATTGATGAGAACGGGAAGATTTCGGGCCTGACGGTGGTGCAGGGTCTGGGCGAGCCGATCGATGACGAGGTGATTGCGACGGTAAAGCAGTGGACGTTTTCGCCCGCGACGCGGAATGGGACGCCGATTCCTAGTGAGCAGGAACTGCACTTTCATTACGAGCGAAGTTGATTGCACTCAGCCTTTGACCTGCACCGGGCACGCGAAGGTGACGAAGAGGTCGACGGTGTGGGTGGCGGGGTAGGCAATGGCTTTATAAGCGCCCTTGCAGCCGAGGAGTTCGCGCACCGCTGTGTTTTGCTTGAGGAATGTGACGACGTATTCGGGATTGAAGATGTCGCCCGGGTGAGCAGCGAAGGCTCGGTTGAAAGCGGCAACTTGTGTGGGGTCGAGGTTCTGGGGGGTGATTTCGTGCAGGTGGTACGGGGTGCCGGGCTCGACCGTGACTGTGTAGGCGACCTGGTGGGTGCTGGTGTCGAGTGTTGGCACGGCCGTGACGACGACGTCCATGTAGCCTTCGCGGCGATAGGCGGCGTCGAGCGGGGTGAGGGTGTCGAGGAGAAGCTTGCGGGAGGCGATGTCTCCGGTGTGGAGCTTTGCGCCGGCGGCGAAGGTTTCCGCGGACAAGAGTGGCGCGCCGGCGAAGGTGATGGCGGAGACGTGGTAGATGTCTCCGGAGGTTAGGGTGGCTGAGACGATGAGAGGTTCGGCGTCGCCGCTGAGGGGCTGGATTTCGGGGGTTAGGTTCGTCAGCGCGGCCTGGATATAGCCGGCGTCGAGGAGCGGCGCGAGGATGGTGTCGCGGGTGAGTTTGCCGTTGCGGCCGTCGTTGAAGGGCGTGCGGGCAGTGGCGTTGACCGACTTCTGAATGAGAGGCACGAGGTCCGGGGAAACGCCGCCGAGTTTGACGTTGGCGACGCGGATGAGGGGCGAGGTGATGCGGTACTCGAGCGTGCGGGCGGGGTGTTCGAGGGTGGGCTCGACGGTTTCGTGGAAGACTTTGGCGGAGATGCCTTTGGCGGCTAGCGCGTCCTTGAGCGCGGCGTCGACGAGATCGGCTTGCGGGCTGCCTTCGGGAAGGAAAGGGATGTAGAGCGCCATGCGCGCGCGAATGGCGGCGTCGATTTCGGGCTGGGTCAGCCAGATGAAATTTTCAAAGCCCAGCGGCAGCATGGTTGAGGTGGGGATGGGTGCGAGGGTGAAGATGACGGCAATGTTCGTACCGGTACCGCCGAGGGCGACGCCGACGTCGTCGAAGTAGCCCGTGTCGACGAGCTTTTGCGCGGCCGCCTGCATGGTGTCGGCGTTTGCTTTGTCGCCCGCGTGCATGCCGCTGACCTTTTCGAGCTGTGTCTGCGAGAAGGTGCCGGGGTTTTTGAATTCGATTCGCCCGGCGGTCCAGGTTTGGGCGGTTGAGGCGAGGGCCGAGGCTAACAGGAGCAGGGTGAAAAGGATGCTGCGGGAGGTCATGGGTAGATTCTAAAGGTTGGGTCTGAGCGAGGGTGCGATCAGGATTGCCCTACAAACATATTTCCCCTCACGCTTGGAGCTTGAGCCAAGGAAGGCACTTTTGCCGTTTCGGCTGCGCCTGCACTCCGGCCTTCGGCAGGGCGGAAGCGCCTTTGGCGCGGCGTCTATTGGCACGACTAAAGTCGGGCTCTACCGGGGTGGCCGATGGGTTGGGGGGCGGGGTTGGGGAAGGCGGTCGCGCTGTTACGCGATGCCCACATCTCAAAATCAAGATATGGGGCACCCAGCTATCTATCACCCAGCGGGCAATTTTACGAAATCTCTAAAATTGTTGACTTGGCAAAGAATTTACTGTTGTATTCGTCCATGTTTACTTTTGTAATTACTAGTACGCCCGATAGTGTTGCTTCACATTCCCTGTTCGCTGGCATTATCCAGCTGATTACGGCGGCAATGTGGCCCATCGTGGTATTGGTGTTGATTTTCCATCAACGCAAGAATGTGAACGAGCTATTGACAGCCCTCTGTCTCCTGGCAAAAGGTGCTAATAAAATAAAAATTTTCCAAGTCGAGGTTGAGCGTGACGTCAAGAGTGTCGTGGAGAATGCGGCACTTCAAACCAAGTTAATAGCGAGCGATACAGTTGGCGAAACGCAACTGAAAGTACCTGAAGCTGAGGTGGAAGCATCCCAAAAAGTACAGCGTCTTATATCCAGCATTCCCGAAAATTCAGGGAAACAAGATGTGGTGGATAAATGTTTCCAAGACATTCTCCTTCTCGCGCGTGAATATGAGACAACGCGGGCCAACATGAAGCCCAGCAGGATGCGAACGAATGCAATGAACTTAATTTTTTCCCAGATGAGAACTTTGGGCCCATCAGCAAGCCAATATTTGCCCCGATTGGCCTACGATGCAAAATCCTCAGGGGCACGTTTAGCTGCGATCGCGATTCTGCAAATGTCGCCCGACCTTAGCTATCTACAATGGCTAGGGGATCGAATATCGAGTGACGCCCCTTTCGTTTTTTTTCAAGCGTGCGTCGCTTTGCTATCTGCAGTCAGATTCTTCGGCGCGTCTAAGCGCTTTGAACTTGAAGAGGTCCTGAGGGAATCGTTGAATCGCCTAAATTCCTTCAAAGATGGCGAGCCCGACCGAAACTCTATTTATGCAATAGAACAAGCCCTGCTCCTTCTCGGAAGTGGAAGTCTTCAGAATTAGAATGGCGCGCTGCTATTTAGAAGAACCGAAAACTCAGATTAGCTGAGTTGACCTAACGTAATTCTCGCGGAGTAATATGGCAGTCGAGCTGTCTGATAGATTTTGGGCGAGGTGAAGGATGCGGTTTGCGATTTTCGCGGGTGTGGTGGCTTTGGCTGTGGCGCCGGGTGCGTGGGCGGTGGGGATGACCTGCAATGTGCGGGAGTTTGGGGCCAAAGGGGATGGCGTTACCAAGGATACGGTGGCGATTCAGAAGGCGATTGATACTTGTACCGCGAAGGGTGGCGGTGGGACGGTGAAGCTTTCGGGGGGCGTGTTTGTCAGTGGGCCGATTTCGTTGAAGTCGAATTTGACGCTGGTAATCGATACGGGGGCTACGCTGCTGGGGTCGCCGGACCGGGGAGATTATCCGGCGTGGACGTTTGCGCGGCACGATACGGTGATGCCGCTGGTGAGCTCGCGGGATGCGGAGAATATTACGATTACCGGTGGTGGGACGATCGATGGCAATGGGCATGTCTGGTGGGAGTATGTGCGCGGGGTGAAAGACTCGGGCGTGCTGGGGACGGACCATCCGCGGCCGATGGGGATGGTGTTTGACCACTCGAAACACATCAAGGTGGATGGGATTACGGTGCAGAATTCGGGGTTCTGGCAGATTGTGCCGTACTACGCGGACGACCTGCAGTTTCGCAATATGCGGATTACGGCGCCGCACTCGCCGAATACGGATGCGATCGATCCGTTCAGCTCGTCGAACATCGTGATCGACCATGTGTTTGCGAGCACCGGGGATGACAATATTGCGATCAAGTCTGGGGCGATCAATTCGCCGGGGCCGGATGCTCCGTCGAAGAATATTACGATTACCGATTGCACGTTTGAGAACGGGCACGGGCTTTCGATTGGGAGCGAGATTGCCGGGGGTGCGCAGCATATTCATGCGGAGCGGATTCACTTCAAAGGGACTGACCAGGGGATTCGGATCAAGGCGAATCGGGACCGCGGGAATGATGTGTCGGATATTACGTTCAAGGATATCGACATGGTCGATGTGAAGACAGCGATTTTGATTAGTGAGTACTATCCAAAGACGCTGCCGGAGGGTGAGGTGGCGGCTGCTCCGGTGACGAGGTTGACGCCGCACTTTCATGGGATTTTGATTGAGAATGTGACGGCGAAGGGTGGGGCTGTGGCAGGGGTGATTGTGGGTCTGCCGGAGTCGCCTGTGGATGGGTTGACGCTGAAGAATGTTCACATTTCTGCGAAGTCGGGGATGGTGATTGGGTATGCGAATGTGAAGTTCGAGGACGTGACTGTGAAGGCGGATGAGGGGGAGGCGTTCAAGGTGGGCGCGGCGGCGAACGTGGTGGGACTGCCGGTGAAGTAGGGGCGGTCGCAAACGCAGATTCCCTTCGGGAATGACAACCAAGAAAGAACCGCGGATTTCCTTCGGGAATGACAAACAAAAAGGGACACGTTCCCTTCGGCAATGACAAGAAGAGCTTAGGTGCGTTTGCCGAAGATGGCGGTGCCTATGCGGACGGTTGTGGAGCCTTCTTGTATGGCTACGCGGAAGTCGTTGGACATGCCCATGGAGAGCTCGGTGAGCTTGGGGAAGCGGGCGAGGTTTTCGTCGCGGAGGCGGCGGAGCTGCTGGAAGTAGGGGCGGGCGGTTTCGGGGTCTTCGAGCGTCGAGAAGGGGGGGACGGTCATGAGGCCGCGGGGTTCGATGTTGGTGAGGGGGGTCAGGGCTTCGAGTAACGTGGTCAGGTCGGTGGGGGCGAGGCCGTGCTTGGAGTCTTCGTGGGAGAGCTTTACTTCGATGAGGACGGGGATGGTTTTATTGAGGGACTGCGCGGCGGTATGGAGGCGCTCGGCGGTTTTGAGGTTGTCGAGGGTGTCGATGGCGTGGAAGAGCTCGGCGGCTTTGGTGGTCTTGTTGTTTTGTAGCGGGCCGATCAGGTGGAGCTCGATGCCTTGAAGCGCGCTGACGATGGGGTGTTTGGACTGCATCTCCTGGACGCGGTTTTCGCCGAAGAGGCGCTGGCCGGCGGCGTGGGCTTCGAGAATGGCTTCGGCGGGGTGGACTTTTGAGACGGCCATGAGGGCTACGTCCGCGGGGTTGCGGTGGGCGCGGGCGCAGGCGTCGGCTATTTCGTTGTGGAGGCGGGCGAGATTTTCTGCGATGGACACTACATTGAGTTTAGCGGGCGCGACACTCATGGCGGCGGCTACGGTGTGTTGGCGTCTTTGGCGGCGAGGCGGGCTACTTTTTCGTGGTGCTTGCGGATGTAGTGCGCGGCGATGTCGGGGTAGAACTCGCGGATGGAGGTGAAGGCGATATCGCGCATGGCGGAGTAGGCGAATTTTGTGGCGAGAACGTCGAAGCTGGTGGCTCCGGTGGGGTAGTATTCGCGGGAGACGATCTGGGTGAGGACCTTGCCGCCGAGGCCGGCGATGTTGGGCGTCTGGCGACCGCCGTAGGTACGTGTCACAGCCTGGCGGCTGATGATGTAGAGGATGCGGATGGGGACGCTGCGCTCGTGGCCCATGGCGTAGTAGCGGGTGTCTTCGTGCAGGAGGCTGGGGAGGAACCAGGCGCCGATGTAGGTGCCGTCGGTTTTATCGAGGAAGCCGCGCCAGGTGTAGGCCCAGAAGCCGTCGACACCTTTGCCGAGGACCGGGTGCGAGTTGATGCCTTCGGCGGAGAGCGATGTGATGCCGAGGAAGATGAAGCTGGAGTAGTCGAAGGACTGGTGGGTGGCGACCTTGAAGTTGTAGACCCAGCCGGGGGGATGGGGCTTGGCGCCCGAGGAGACGCTGCGGAAGTTGGGCATGAAGCCGAGGATGCGGTGGGGCTGCAGGCGGTCGAGCGGAATGGCGACTCCGTTGGCGTCGACGTCGACTTCGGGGGAGGGCTTCTTCTTTTTGGGGTCGCCGTTCTGGGGATCGGCGGAGCTGCTGTAGAGGGCGGTTTCAGGGTCGAGGTTGAGGGTTGGGTGGGTCGCTTCCGCTACGAGGGTGGAGGGGGCGTTCGGCAGCGGGTCCGTCGTGGCTTGTTGCGCGAGGGTCGTCAGAGGGCATGCACAGAGGGCCAGAGTGCGTAGAAGTGTGCGTAACGTGAGCAACAAGACCGTCCTGTATCGTGATTGCCGGGGAAGGTGCGGTTGCAACTACTTTCCGGGGGCTCCTTGTATAGACGTGTTTTTGAGCCTGGAGTTTCTTAAAATGCGGCGTTTGCCGGAAACGCGTGGGCGGGTGCGGGTTAGTGCGTTCTGGCATAGACTTCCCTCTGTAGAAGCGCGGGAGCGGAATTGCGCCAGGCGCAAGGAGGCAACATGATCGCTGCGGGCAAGATGATCGGCTTCATTCCGACGACCGACTACGACGAGGCTCGGGCATTCTACGAAGGCAAGCTGGGGTTCGAGTTTGTGAGCCTCGACCAGTTCGCGATGGTACTGACCGTTGGCGGGCACATGGTCCGGATTGTGAAAATGCCTTTTACGCCCTCGCAGGCGACGATCCTGGGATGGGAAGTGGCGGATGTGCGCGCGGTGGCGCAGTGGCTTACGGAGCGGGGAGTTGAGATGGAGAAGTATCCGTGGGTGCAGGATAAGGAGCTCGGCGTGTGGGTTACGCCGGCTGGGAATTCTGTGGGGTGGTTCAAAGACCTGGATGGGAATGTGCTGTCGATCAGTTCGCACTGAGTCGTGACAACCGTTTGCCTTTCGCCTAGCGTGCGTTTTGCGCGGGGCGCCAGACCACGCTTGGGGGCAGAGTGGAAGCAAACTGCTGCAGTTGAGCGCTCAGTTCGATTGCAGCCGCGGGAGATGTGGCGTAGTAGCTGGCACAGGCATCGGAGGCGATCAGCATATCCTGCGGTGACGCCATGCAGAGGCCGCCGAGCGGAATCCACGACGGCGCGACACCGGGGTACCACGAGCGCGTGATGACGACGAGGTCGGTGTGTTCGCGGCGGGTTATTTCATCGAGCCACGCAGGAGACTTATCCGGGTGACGGGATGCTTCGAGCGAGGCGAGACCCCAGAGGTCGACGATGCGGACGCTGGCAGGACGACGGTAGCTGACGAGGCCCATGTCGTTGAGGGCAATGTTGCCACGGTAGAAGGCGTCGACGAAGCGATGCGTCTGGTACGGCTGCATGTAGATTTCGTGCGAGGCTCGCGCGATTTGCGGCGTGGCGCGGAGGTAGTCGCGTCCGGCGATCAGCAGAATGCAGATGGACAGTAGCGCGGGGATCTTCCATCGGCTATGCAGCAGATCCATTGCGATGAGTACGCCGAAGAGAAGGATGTAGACTTCATAGCGGTGGAACCAGCCGAAGCGGCCGACGAGCAGGTGCATCGCGATGACCCCGGCGGCGAAGAGGGTGATCCATCGGGCTCGCAGGTCGCGCTGAGTCAGAGCAAGCGCGGCGATTGTCAGCATCAGCACGAAGAGGAGGGCTCGCTGAGGCTCGGACCGAATGCCGTGGTACGCCATTCTTGCGATGTCGAGTAGCCGGTGGGCAACGCTTCCGCCGCTGGCAAGCTGTTGGCCTTTGACGAGGACGGAAAGCGGGAGAATCGGGAGTCCAAGGTGATGCAGGAAAATCGAGAAGAGCAACAGAGGTGTTATCGCAGCGATGGCCAGGAGCACAGCCGCGCGATAGCGTCCGCGAACAGCGAGCGCAAACACTAGAAGGAACGTCAGCCCGACCGCTTCATAGCGAACTGATGGCCCGAGAGCGACGCCAACCAGAACCCACGTCGGGACAGGCTGGTTGTGAACGCAGCGCAGCACGCCGTAGGCACAGACTGCTGCCAGCAAAACCTGCAGCGTGTGTTCCATGCCGATGAAGGTGAGTACAACAAGGTTCGCGGCGAAGATCAGAAGACCCGCAGAAGCGAATCGGCCCACCGTGTTCCAGCGGGATCGATCCCCGGGCCACATTGCCACCAAGCGTGCGAGCAATGTTGCCGCAGCGAGGCCGGCGATGAAGTTGAGAAAGAGTGGAACGAACGCCTGCCAGCTCGCCCTGGCAAAAGGCACGAGGAGCAGCGGCCAGAGAAG
>CAZZYB010000081.1:0-11292 GCA_964658125.1 uncultured Acetobacteraceae bacterium
GTCGCCGGCGATGGTTGGCGTGAAGGGAAGGCCGCTCTGCGAGATGAAGATGCCGCCCAGTTGCCAGCCATTGATTGCGCTGTCAAGCGGCCCCTTGAGAGACTTGATGCGCGGAAGCTCGTAAAGGTAATTGAAGGTGAAGATGTTGGGGACGTTGAAGTCGGCGACACCACGGCGAGTACTGGGTGCGAAGTAGAACAGGCCCGAGACGGAGTTGCCGAAAGGATCGCCGGCCAGGATTGCGGAACCCTGGTCGATCGCTTTGCTGTAGGTGTAGCTGGCCTGAAACTGGAAGCCGTGGGCCATCTTGTGAGTAAGCCCGGCCTGCAGGCCATCGTAGTAGGTGTTGTTGCTGTAAAAGATTGCGGCGATCTGTCCAACTTTTGGATTCAACACGGGCACGCTGCCGGGCTTGGGAAAGGTCAGCGCTCCATTAATGATGCCGATGGGCTGCACAGTATTGACTTCGTCTGTGCGGAAGGGCTGATGCACGCCCTTCGAACCGACGAAGCCCACGAAGGCATTGAAGTTGTAGCCCAGTTCGCGTTCCACGTTCACGTTCCACTCCATCAGATAATTGCGGCTGGGGTTGGGCTGAATGTAGCTCTGGCGCAGCGCGGACGGTGCCTGAATGGACGCGAATGAACCGTGCGCGAACTTGCCGTCGCCAGGCTGCGGGGTCGCATAATTGACGCCGTTTGAGTTGGAGTACACGACGCTGCCAACCTGTAGATAAGGCGCGGCGAGGGCGGCGAGCAGTTCGAACTGATACGGCAGCGGCAACACATCGAAGATGCCGAACCCGCTCCGGACAACCGTTTTTCCAGTTTTGAAGGGATCCCACACAACGCCGATGCGGGGCTCGAAGTTCTTCAGCGTGGGGTTCGAAAAGTAGGTTCCGCCCAGCGTTGGTGCAGAGTCGGTCAGGTTGACAAGGCGGCTGAGACGGCCGTGCTCTTCAGTCGGAACGGTAGTGGCCTCATAGCGCAGTCCAATGTTGAATGTGAGGTTGGGGAGAACCTTCCAGTCGTCGAGAACGTATCCGCCACCCAGCCACTGGCGCAGCCCTTTCTCCGGGATCGATCCGGGCAACTGCGCAGAGAAGTTGGCAACGCGGCCAGCGATGAAGTCGGCTGTCGAATTGAAGGTATACAAGCCCGCCGGGCTGGACGTGGCGATGATGCTGTTGCGCATGTTCTCGGCCGCTCCGCCGAAGCGAAACGTGTGATTGTGCAGTGTGTAAAAAGCGTCGTCGTAGGCTTGTACCGAAGTCCAGTAGAAGTTGTACTGGGAAGGAGCGTTGAGGCCGCCGCCGAATGAAGTAGGGCCGCCGCTAATCACTATGCTTGATGCCGTGCGTCCTGGAACACCTCCGAGTGCTGTATCGGCCGCAAGGTTATTGGTTCCGGCGGCAGTGTTGGTGATGTTGGCGATGTTGCGATTGATGCCCATGCGTGCGGAGTTGACGAATGAGGACGAGAAGATGTGAGTCTCGTCCAGTAGGAAAAGCTGACGGCGCGTATCGGAAAGCAGCAGGTAATTGTTCAACGAGTCCGGTTGTGTGTAATTGCCCGCGTCGTACATGTAGGTGGCGTGCGCGGAGTCCTTCTGCGAGAACACCTGATCCAGCCGTCCCTGGTAAAAGTTCTCAGGTGTGACCTGCCGCAGGGCGAAGGTGTAGGTGCCCACGTCCGCGTTGGCGTTCTGGGTTGTGGGCAGACCGTAGAACTTCAGGTAACTTGCAGTGTCCGCGCTGACGGGCACCGTGTACGTTGAACCGGCTGCACCGGGACCCGGTGTTGGACATCCTACCTGCAAAGCAGTACCCGTCGTCGGGCAATTCAGCACGCCGTTGCGCGCATTGGCACTGGGAGCCGTCACGATAGTGGGCGGAGCGTAAATCTGCCGGATGCCCTCGTAGGTGAAGAAGAAAAACGTCTTATCCTTGAAGATCGGTCCACCGATGGCGCCGCCAAATTGGTTCTTGCGCAACTCGGATTGGCGCGCCGTGATGGGGTTCGGCGAGTTCAAGATGTTGAAGTAGTCGCGTGCGTCCATGGCGTCGTTGCGGAAGAACTCGAAGGCCGAGCCATGCACCTGGTTGGTGCCGGCGCGTGAGACGGCGTTGATGACGCCGCCAGCCTCGCGGCCGTATTCGGCGGACGCATTTGCTGTGACTACAGAGAATTCCTGGATGGCATCGACGCCGAGGTTCTCACCCGCAACGCTTCCGGGCGCGCCATTGGAGTAGTCGTTGATGGAGATGCCGTCGACGCGATAGTTGTTCTGCTGCGGGCGTCCGCCGGCGATCGTGAGTTGTGCACCGAAACCGCGATTGCCGCGGTCCGCGCCTACAGCGACGGCTTTCTCGGTGCGGATCTGGCTGACGCCGGGCTGAAGTGTCGCCAGCAGCGTCCAGTCGCGGGTGTTCAGTGGAAGCTGCCTCATGGTCGCGGAGTTGACCACGTTGTCGATCTGCGAACTTGTCAGGTCGACTGCCGGCGGCGCAGATGTAACGTCCACCTGCTCCGTGGTAGAGCCGACCTTCAACGCGAAATCCTCCTGCGCATTCTGGCCGACTTCAAGCGCGACACCCTTTGTCACCAGCGTGCCAAAACCCGGGGCAGTCACGGTGATCGTATAGGTGCCAGGCATCAGGTTGGGCACGGTATAGTTGCCGGAGTCCGTCGTCGTAGCGTCGCGATGCATGCCGGTTGAGATACGGAGAAGATCGATGTGCGCCTGGGGGACAACGGCTCCGCTCGTATCGGTAATCCTGCCAACGACGGTCGCGCCTGTCACCTGCGCCTTGAGAGTCGATGACACAATTAATGTTACGAGAGCAATCGTCCATAATGCCGCTTTTTGGATTTTCATCACTTCACTTCCTTTCCTTGCCGGTCTGTGCCGGCGATACTGCGACGCAACGCGAAACTGGCTTAGGGTTTACCGAGTAACTGCAATAAGCTGGTGGTCTGAGGTGTAATTTCATCACGGATAATCTGAGACTTGTGCATCAATTCGGGTGCCTCCTCCTCGTCTTTGAAGCTCCACACACATACAAAGGTGGCGATCGTCTCCCCGGTTCTCGTGCGCAAAGGCATGTGAACCTCCATGCGGTGGGTCGCAGGGATGACCTGCACGATGGTCTTCTGTGACCGTGCGGTATCGGTATCAATGTCGTCAGAAGGACGCCATTGAAACTTGCCCCACTGCGCGCTGTTGATAGCAATCACACGATTGATGGGCTCGCCCGGAATTTGCGCGTGAAATGCCAGAACCAGCACGTCGGGATGGAGTTGCAGCTCCCGGTCGACAAGGGCCTGAGCGAAATTGGGGAAGACCTGATTTGTACCGGCGTGATTCTGAAGCGGGCTCCCGGCTACCGACGAAGGACGGGCCGAAGCATCCTGTCGCGCCAGCGATGAAATCGCGGCGAGAGTTCCTATCAAGCCAATCTTCCAGAGTACTTGCATCGAACGTTCCTTACTCTTCGAATCTGGTTTCGCGACTCAATAGGTGTAGCACTGCGAGCCAAAGCCGGAAGCTCTTGCGCGGCCTTCGGTCGGGATGACCGATCCGCGTGTAGAGCTTTTTGGCGTGGATTTATTCCTGCTTTTGTTGCCGATGAAACTATTTGCCTTGGCGATGAGCTTTGATTGAAGTGAACATGAAAATTTGTTATTCCGCTGGTGCGCGGTCTCGACTCCGTGAGAACGTCGTCTTAGCGGATGACGCCTACACCCCCGTTGGTGTGGTGTAGCTTTCGAACACCGCTTCGTCCGCATGCAGATCTTCAAGGTAGGAGCGCGCGCAAGAAATGAATGTCTTTTCATTCCAATTTCAAACGGAACTCATACTCCCATAGGAGTCTTGGGCTGTCGTATTCAGGAGAACCATGCTCAAAATGATTCGTTCGATCTCTATTGCAACTTTGTCGGTGCTGGTGGCTGGGATCGGGACATCGGCCCAAACCAGCTCCGTAAAACTAATCAAGACGGTCAATCTCCCCGGTTACTCAGGAGATTTCGATCACTTTGCCGTGGACTATGATCGCAATCGTCTACTGCTGGCGGCTGAAGATCATGGAACGCTGGAGGTTTTCGATCTCAAGACCTCGGCACATCTTCGTACTGTGGCTGGCTTTGGAAACCCGCACGCCATCCTGGTACGGAAGGGTGTCTCTACTGTCTTTATTACAGATAGCGGAAAGCAGAATGCCACTATCCGGGATGCGGGGACCTACGCGGCGAAGCAGACAGTAAACCTCACACCGGGATCCGATACTTCCAAGTACGACGCGGCCACGAACACCCTCTATGTTGTGACGGGCGGCAAAGATGTCGATATGAAGACCGCGAATCTAGAGGCCATTAATCCCGATACCGGTGCCAAGCTCGGGTCGATCACCTTCCAGGACAACCACGTTGAAGCGATGGCGTTTGTCCCAGGCGATCCTCGCATATTTATCAACCTTACCCAGACGAATAAGATCGCCGTCGTGGACCGCAGAAGCATGAAGGTGATTGCGACGTGGCCGGTTCCAGCAGCGCAGCAGAATGCGATGGTCGCCTTCGATCCCGCACAGCACCGGTTATACGTCGTATGCCGGAGCCCGGGCATGGTCGTTGCGATGAACTCCGATACCGGCGCGGTTGTTGGAACGCAGCCAGCTCCGCTGCGGGCAGACGAGGTGCAATACGACCCGGCCACCCATCGGCTGTACGTTCCCGGAGGTGAAGGCTACATGGGCATCTACGACACCAGCGACCCGAACCACCTGAAGCTTGCGGAGAAGGTCACCACCGCTGCCGGAGCGAAGACTGCCCTGCTGCTCCCTGCCGAACACAGGCTGTTCCTGGCGGTATCGCCGGGCGAGTCGAAGGCGATGGCCAAGGTGCTTACATACCAAGTGCAGTAAGCTGTTGGCCTCCACAACCTCATGCACCATGACCGACGAACCATGAAAGAAGACGTGATGAAAAGACTAATCGGAATCGTTTGCCTCTCAGGCATCACCCTGCTTAGCAGGGCCGCTCTGGCGCAGCAAACGCGCGAACAGGCAGTCGCCGGAATGCGTGAGGTCCAAGCCAAAGAGATGGACCCAAGCTACACAAAGGCCGCACCAGTCGCCCAGAAGCTCGTCGACGAAGCCCTGGCGAAGCACCCGGAGATACTGCTGATTGCGATTCACGCTGCGCCCCCAGGCCACAAGAACCTGATCATCGCTTCCAACTTCGGCCGCATCGGCAAGATTGGTGACGAGGACGATATGCGCTGTATCCGCACCGGGAAGAGCAACCTGGAGATCAGCGAAAAGGGCGATCACTTTGAAGACGAACTGATTCTGCTGGACAAGTCCGGCAAAACTATCGGTGCTTTGGGCGTGGTCTTCAATTACAAGGCAGGGGACGATAAGCTTGCGTTGCAGAAGATCGCCGAAGCCACTCGCGATGAGATGAAGAGCAAGCTTCCTTCACATGCCGCACTCTTCGCCCGAGCGAAGTAGCGCCGACCGTTCAACCCCTCACGACGACTAAGGCCTCCGCTCAGACTAGCGGAGGCTTTTGTCGCGCCAAGTTAAGGCGATTGAAGGGTAGATAACTGCCGTACTGCAACCGCGTCGGGAATGGGAAGATAATTCCCTTCACGCGCGACTGCCGCCTGTCCCTGCTTGCTGAGCACGAAGCGAAGGAACTCCGCCGTCACTTCATTCAGAGGATGATCCAAGCTTCGATCGACCACCATGTAGACCGCCCGAGTCAACGGATAGCGCCTGGAGCGCACGTTGTCTTTCGTGGGTTCGATCGGGGCGCCAGTGCTTGACTGCAGCGCCACCGCTCGCACTCCCGGCACCGCGTAGTGGATGTTCGAGATGGCGATGCCGTCGGGGTCGCGCGCCACCGCGTTCACGATCAACTGGCCGGCGTCTACGCTGCCTTCATTGCCGAACTCATGCATCGTGCTACTCCAGCGCTCGCCCGGTCTAAAAACAAGCTGGCTGAATATCTGTGCCTTGTCATTCTCTGCGGTGAAGCCGTACAGACGAATTGGCCTTGCCGCCCATGGACCTTTGAGGCCCAGTTCTCCCCATGTGCGAATGGGGTGAGCTGCGCCGAAAAGACGCTCCAGCTGCTCCAGAGAAAGGCTCGCGAGGGGATTTGCGCGCGGCACAAAAATCATCAGCGCAAACGTCGCCTTGGGGACGTTGTAAGAGCCGGTCGCGACGTCGAGAACGGTCGGTGGGTGGCCTTCGATTGATTCGAACGCCTGCGCTTCGATCGGCCAGATCTCGCGGCCTAACAGGCCGATGTCCGCTCGCCCCGTATACACACCCGCAACGGCGGTGATAGTGCTCTTGAGGTTTTCGTCTAAGTGAACCGACGGCTGTACCTGGTGAAAGCCGTCTTCATACTTGCGCAGCAGGTCGGCCATCTGCGGGCTGCCCCAGATGCGTATCGTCCCCGAAACCTGGTGACTGGCGGAGTACGGCGGAGCGGCGTCCTGAGCGGTAGTGGGGAGGCCGAAACCCGCCGCGATGCACGCCACTGCTAACGTTGGCATCTGCCTGAGAATGCGACTCACGAAGGCACCCCTTCCGTGAGTAATCCCGCTTTGAGGCGCGCCGCTCGCCGTCGCTTCGCGAGTGCTCGACGTTTGTTCCACCAGATCATCGGGCCGGTGAGCGTGAGGACTGTGAGCATGAGGGCGAAGAACGAGGCGGCAATCCGCGTGGGCAACCCGAGCGAGTCCGACATACAGAGGCAACCAGACAAGCAGCTTCTTCGCCATTCATTCCTCCGGACGCCGGGGCATGCAATTCTAAAAGATTCCCGGCAGCGCCGGTGTATGTTCCTTGTGCAGTGCCTGCAGGTCGAACTTTTCCATGCCCAGCGCGCGCAGCAACAAGGGCGCGATTTGCGTGGTCGGCACCAAGGTGGGATCGCGCCTGCCGGTAAGCTGCGCGCCTGAAACCAGGAGCGCCACGTGAGTATCCTGATCGAGCGAGCCGCCGTAAGCAGCCACAGATTTATCTGCGGCCTCACTCCATGACACGCCAAGCTGCGGCTGCAACACGATGTCCGGCATACGCGAATCCTGGCCGGGGAGTATGCCTGGCGGGTTCAGGGTGAGCGCCAGGCGAGCGCCAAACGAGACATCCTGGATGCCAAGGGCTGTGGCGCGCGCTTCAAATGCCATCACGATTGCCGGCGCCAACGCGGGATCGCTCAACCACAGCGTCGCCGCATCGCCGCCGCTAATGTGCGTGACGGCTCCGGGTTTGACGTTGTTAGCCACGGCGGTAACTCGAGCGAGAGAAATTGCGCGGGCCATGCGCGGATCGACGGGAGCTTGACCATAGGAAGAGGTAACGAAGATCCATGTTGAGTCATAGAGTCGCTTATCCTTCAACTCTCGCAGGATGCGGCCCATCGATTGATCGACGAAGGCGAAGTTCTCGTCCAGCGCCGTCGATAGCGCACCCGTGCCATCGCTATAGCCCTTGCCGCGTGTAGCTTGCCCGGCGCTCAATGCCGTGAAGGTCATCCCGAACAGCGACGGTACCGGCATCGCTTTCGCCCCTTTGCAGTCGCGGCCATCGATCCAGTGCAGCACTGCATCGACACGGCGCCCATCGGCCTTGGTCGATTCACTGGAGGAAAACACGAAGGCGTCATCGAGACCCTTGCCCGAGGGTCCGCGCAAGAGGTCGGTCGTTGCAGCATTCTCTCCCGCCCACGCGGTAGGACCGATCTTCTCGTGGACCACCTCGAAGATCGTGTTGACGCGCAGCAGCTGGTGTGGGGCGACGGGATTGCAGCCGTTCGACGGATCGAGCGGGAGCTTCGTCTGATCCAATTCTCCGGCAGGAGTCTCGAGGCTTTTGTCGAGCGCGAGCGTTGCGCCCTTCACCGTGCATTTAGAGCCCGGCGGCGATAGCAGACGGTCGAAACCGTTGTTGCCGACGATGCCCGTTGAGATGGGCGTGCCACCGGTTGCGATCGATATCAGACCGGCAGCGGGGTCCGCAACCGGTGTATGTGCATTGGTGTACGTCACGCCACGGATGCTCAACTCCGCCAGCGCCGACTTCGGATGCGCGGCCACCCAGATTGCCAGGTCAAAGGCGTGCATGCCTTCGATGTTGAACAGGAGGACTCGCGCCGCCGGATGGTCTGCTGCGGTATGAATCAGCGGTTTGGGGTACTGCTCCTGCGCGAAACAACACGCTGCCGGTGCGCAGAGAAGGCCCGCGCCGATCACAATCCGAGTCGCAACCGTGACGATCGTCGAAGGCATCGCGCTTTCCTTTCAGCTGGAGCCGTTGCCTACTTCAGCTTGTCGGCTTCGCGCGCGTCCATGGCAGCGGGTAGCGGTGTAAAGATGCCGTCGTTGACCACGGCCTGCTGACCCTCACGGCTAAGCGCGTACCGGATGAACTCGCGGAGCACGGGGTTTACAGGCTTGCCCGGCTCGCGGTTGATGAACATGTAGATGGTGCGGCTCAGGGGATACTTTTGCGAGGCGACATTCTCAAACGTCGCAGCGATTGCCGGTTCGCCGGGATGCACGATCAGCTTCAGCACCTTGGTGCCGGGGTTGGTGTTCCACGCGAGCCCGGTATAGCTGATGGCGTACTTATCCGCGGCGACTTTATCGGAGAGCGGAATGACAACGCGGTTCGTCTGAATGCCCTCGCGCCACTGTCCATTCGCCAGAACATGCACGTTGACGAAGGCGTCGTATCCGTTTGGAATCTCGACTCCCCACGGATGGATAGGCTTGTCGGCCCATTCGCCGGTGAGGCCGAGCTGGCCCCACTTTGTGATCTGTTCCTTGATGCCGCGATTGTGTGTCAAGGAGTAGATCGCGTCCAGTTGAGGGTACGTTATTTCGTTGAGTGGGTTGTCCTTGTTCACGATGAAGACGATGGAGTCGGTGAAGGCTTTTACGGCGAGGCTGCCACCGGATACTGAAATTGCGAGCGGCTTGTAACCGAATTTCTCATCGAATGGAAGCTCTTCGCGGCCCAGCAACTCGCGAGCGATAAACGCAAAATCGGCGGAGCCATTGGTAAGCCGAGGGCCGCCCTGACCGGAACCTCCGATGTCTACCGAGATCTTCACGTTCGGATAGATCTTCGTGAAGCCGGCCACCCAGGCGTCGGTGATTGACGTAACGGTATTCGACTCGACCCCCTTCAATGTTCCCGACAGACCCTTGACCGGCCTGTAGGCAGGAATGCCTGCGTCGACAACCGCCGTGTAGGGCAACGGCGGATTAGGCTTGGGCGCGGGCGTTTCGAGGTTCTGGGCATGAACTGTGCTGGCAGCCAGCAGAGCAATACTGAGCATCGACGGAATCTTCATGGTGTTGCGCACAGGTCCTTCCACGGCGTAGATTGCTTTGCCTGAACCAATCCATTCCGTTGAGATGAACAATGTTTGAAGATGAAATGAAAAGCCATTCATCGACGTTTAGGTCTCGAAAGGAGTCGTTTCAGTGCCGGAAAGACGTGGTGGACGGGCTGGGTACGCATGCAATTTAGACATGCTACACGCAGCAAAAGTCGAATGAACCTAATTTCATGTCAGGTTTAGACTTCCTTCATTTCGCGAATCATAAATGCTCGTGTC
Organism: uncultured Acetobacteraceae bacterium; assembly: GCA_964658125.1. Taxonomy (GTDB): domain Bacteria; phylum Acidobacteriota; class Terriglobia; order Terriglobales; family Acidobacteriaceae; genus Granulicella. The sequence goes on from CAZZYB010000081.1 coordinate 9,639, forward strand.
TGGAGAAACGGCGTTCCTGCGTTTCCAGAGTACTCATCCTGTAGTACCTTCGGTCAGCCGCTCCGAGGGGTTGGAGTTAGAAATGTCTACCATCGTTCGACGCGCTGTCCTTGCAATCATCGTCATCCTGACGTCTACTCTTGTCGTTGCCGGTCACGCTCAGAGCGGCGGGGCTACCGTGCAGGGGACCGTCACCGATCCATCAGGCGCCGTTGTGCCGAATGCAAAGGTTCGAGTGACTGCTCAACTCACTGGAGTTTCGCGCGAATTGGTAACGGACAAGGGCGGCTTCTACTCGGCTGCGAACGTGAGCGCAGGGCGCTACAAGATTGTCGTGCAGGCTGCAGGCTTCGCGAACAACACGCAGGACAATGTCGTTCTCTCGGTCGGCGGCACGCGCGATTTAGACATTGCCATGACGGTGTCCACCAACGAAACCGTCACCGTGGAAGCTTCGTCAAACCAGGTCAATCCAACCGACACCTCCGTGCAGGGCGTGATCGATGGCAAGCAAACACGCGACCTACCCCTCAATGGCCGCGACTGGACCAACCTGGCCACGCTCAACACTGGCGTGTCTCAAGTGCTAACCCAGTTTGCAGGCGCAGCAACTGCGACGACGAAGCTGTCACGTGGTCTGGGCGCGCAGTTGACCATCGGCGGCAACCGACCACAGCAGAACAGCTATCGTCTGGACGGTGTGAACATCAACGACTATGCCAACGGTGGACCTGGATCGGTTACGGGATTCACGCTCGGCGTGGATGCGGTGCAAGAGTTCAGTGTGATTACTTCCGATGCGCCGGCGCAGTTCGGGCGTATGTCGGGCGGCGTGATCAACTCCATCACGCGTTCGGGGGGAAAGCAGTTCCACGGATCGGCGTTCGACTTTCTGCGCAACAGTGCGTTCGACGCACGCCGTTACTTCGATCCGGTCGGCGGTGGGGAGCCGTCTTTCCGCCGCAATCAGCTTGGTGGATCAATCGGTGGACCCATCATCAAGGAAAAGACATTCTTCTTTTTCAACTACGAAGGCTTTCGGCAGGCGCAGGGCGTAACGCTTCAGTCAACCACTCTGTCCCCCAATGCAAAAAGTGGCCTGGTGACTTGCACAGGCACGACGGGCGGGTGCAGCGGCGGTCTGCAGCAGCTTGTTATCGATCCGAAAGTACTCCCATACCTTGGCCTCTATCCGACGCCCAATGGGCCGGTCAGTGGGAACACGGGTATTTACAACTTCCAGACAACGCAAAAGGCCAACGAAGACTTCTCGACGGTCCGGCTAGATCATAATCTTTCAGAGATCGATTCCCTGCATGGCACGCTGGTTTACAGTACAGCTTCGCTCGACTCCGCCGATCAGACGAACACCCTGTACGACGAAGCGATCTCGCGGCGCACCACTGGAACGCTCGAGGAGATTCACCTGTTTTCCCAGAGGTTGAGCAATTCGTTTCGCCTGGGCTACAGCCGTTCGGTGGCGATCGCCCCCAACTTGAAGGCGGTCATCAATCCAGCGATCAACAATCCTGCGCTAACGTTCTACCCTGGGACGACCCGCAGCGTGGGTCAGATTCTTATATCGTCGCTGACCACGGTCCAAGGCGGGTCGGGCTCCGTGGGAACCAATGCTTTTCATTACAACTCCTATCAG
>CAZZYB010000082.1:0-6596 GCA_964658125.1 uncultured Acetobacteraceae bacterium
GATTAGGGATTAGGGTCGGCGTCGGGTTCGGGTAGGAGGGCGGGGGTTTGGCGGCGGAGCCAGGCTTCGAGGATGAGGGTGGCGGCTACCTGGTCGATGAGCTTGCCGCGGGCCGCGCGGTCTTCGGGGGTTTGGCGCTGGCTGGAGCGGTTGAGGAGGGTGTGGGCTTCGGCTGTGGTGTGGCGCTCGTCGAGGAGTTCGAGGGTTGGGGGTAGGGTTAGGTTTTCGGCTAAGTGGGTGCGGAGGGACTCGGCGAAGGCTTCGGTTTTGGTGGATTGGGGGCTGGCTTCGCCTGAGGCGTGGACGGGGAGGCCGATAAGAACTGTGGCTACTTCGTGGCGGCGGATGAGGCGGGCTATGGATTTGAGGTCGGCTTTGAGGGTGGTGCGGTAGATCGTCAGGAGCGGTTGGGCGGTGTAGCCGAGGGGGTCGGATAGGGCTACGCCTATTCGGCGGTTGCCTACGTCGAGCGCGAGGATGCGGTGGAGAGGCACGGTTTCCAGTGTAGGCGGCGGGTTCGGATTGCGACGCAGATTCCCCACGGGAATGACAAACAAAAAGGCAGCGGCGACAACATGGGAACTAGAATGCGGTTGAGGTGTGGGCGTGCGTCTGGTGAAGCTTTTGTTCCTGATGGTGGTGGTGGCCGCTGGTGTGGTCGCGTTCTATGTGTATGTGCCCTATGGGCCCTCGCAGGAAACGTTTGTGGATATCACTGCGGGGACGGGGACCGAGGCGATGGCGGCGCAACTGGAGCGGGCGGGAATTGTTCGGAGCCGGTATGCATTTGAGGCTTTGAAGGTGGCGCATGGCGGGGCTCTGAAGGCGGGGGAGTATCGGTTTGACCATGCGGTTCCCGTGACCGAGGTGTATGCGCGGATTCGCCGAGGGGATGTTTATACGCGGACGCTGGTGATTCCGGAGGGGTTCAATATCTTTGATATTGCGCAGGCCGTAGAGGCTGCGGGGTTGGGGTCGAAGGCCGACTTTCTGGCGGCGGAGCGGCAGCACACGGAGTTGATTCGGCAGTGGAGCCCGGGTGCTACTTCGCTGGAAGGCTATTTGTTTCCCGATACTTACCGGTTCAGCCGGCATGCTACCGCGCAGTCGATGCTGGCGGCGATGGTGAAGCGGTTTGGGCAGATGGTGGCGAAAATGGGTGTTGGTGGCGACGTTTCGCGGGTAGTCACGATGGCTTCTCTGGTGGAGAAGGAGGTTCATATTGATGCGGAACGGCCGGTGGTGGCGGGGGTTTTTGAGAACCGGTTGGCGGCAGGGATGCCGCTGCAGACTGATCCTGCGGTCGCTTATGCTTCACTGCTGCGAGGGACCTGGACGGGTGTGATTCATCAGAGCGAGCTGCACTCGGATTCGGCGTACAACACTTATGCGCATGCAGGGCTGCCTCCGGGGCCGATTTGTAACCCTGGGGTGGCAGCGTTGAAGGCGGCAATGCATCCGGCGACGACAGATTATTTGTATTTTGTGGCGGATGCGTCTGGGGCTACGCGGTTTGCGAGAGATATGAAGGGACACGAGGCGCAGGTGGCGGCATTTCGGGCGGCCAACCGGTAAGCTTCTGATTCTGGAAACAAATGTGAATCGATGCGGGCTGGCGGGAGTCGATATACTTGATGTTTCAAACCGGATGAGGAATTTCAGAGCAGTTTCGATGTTGGGTGTGGCGCTGTCGGCTGGGCTTACCGGTTGTTACAAGACCGTCCGCTACGTTCCGCAGACACAAGCGCCGACCGTGTTTCGGACGGCCACGGTGGATGTGCTGCAGAAGGAAGTATCCGACCGCGATGCGGCGATCAAGGCGCTGTTTGCGACAGTCGACATTACCGCGAGCACGGGCGGCGGCAAGGAAGGCAAGATCACGCAGTACACGTCGCTGCATGGACACATTTTTGTGCGGAAGCCCGGGGATTTGCGGGTTCTGCTGCAGAAGCCGGTGCTCGGGTCGAGTGCGGTGGATATGGTTTCGGATGGGAAGAAGTTCACGCTGCTGATCAATGGGCTGACTGGATCGCGGGCCATTACGGGGACCAATACGGTTACGACACCTTCGAAGAATGGGCTTGAGAATTTGCGGCCCGCGGTGTTTTTCGATTCGCTGCTGGTGCCGGGTGTGGGACCGGATGAGTTTGTCACACTGACCGAAAGTACGCGCGTGGTTCAGAGCGTCGAGGGCAGGAAGCGCGAGGCGATCGAAGAGCCGGATTACGACTTGACGATATCGAAACAGAAGATGGGGAATGTGCTGCAGACGACGCGGGTGGTGCACATCAACCGTATTACGATGCTGCCGTTTCAGCAGGATATTTATGACGACCAGGGGCGCGTTGTCACGTCCGCGGCGTATGCCGATTACCAGGCTTTCGACCAGATTCAGTTTCCAATGGTGGTGACGATCAGGCGGCCGCTGGATGAGTATTCGTTGAAGATCGTGATTACGAAGCTGACGCTAAATGGGACTTTCGAGAATGACCAGTTCCAGCTGGAGATTCCGGCGGGCGTGCCGGTTCAGAAGATGGAGTAGGGACGAGGGCGTCCTTCTGAACATGTTGGCGGGCTAAACGCAGATTCCCTTCGGGAATGACAACCAACTCTAACTAGAGGCCGGCGCGTTGGGCGTGGTCGGCTATGGCGGTGTTGATGTCGAGGGCGAGGGCGAGGGCTGCGCGGCCTTGAGCACCCGTGACTCTGGGTGAGGTGCGGGTTCGGACGGCGGTGAGGAAGTTTTCGAGCTCCAGGCGGAGAGGTTCGGACTTTTCTACGGCGAATTTCTGGAGTGACAGGCCTGCGGAGGGGTGGGGCGAGGGTGCGGTCAGGGGGGATGGGTTTGCCTGCATGGCCGCTAACGTGGCGTCGCCTACTTCGATGGTGAGGAGCTCCTGACGGGCGAAGTCGAGGGAAAGATACTGGCGGGGCTGGAAGAAGCGGAGCTTGCGGACCTGCTCCGTGCTGACGCGCGAGGCAGTGAAGTTGGCGATGCAGCCGGATTCGAACTCAACGCGGACGTTGGCGATGTCGACCTTGCGGGAAAGGACGGGGAGGCCCACGGCGCGGAGCTCGCGGACCGGGGATTGGGCTAGCTGGAGGACGATGTCGAGGTCGTGGATCATGAGATCGAGGACGACGTCGACGTCGAGCGAGCGTGGGGTGAAGATGCTGAGGCGGTGGGCCTCGAAGAACATGGGGCGGTTGAGGAGCGGCTCGACGGCGGTGACGGCGGGGTTGAAGCGCTCGAGGTGACCGATCTGGACGATGCGGGCGTTTTCGGCGGCTAGCGCGAGGATTGCGTCGGCTTCGGCGAGGGAGGCGGCGAACGGCTTCTCTATGAGGACGTCGATTTGGCTGCGGAGCAGGTGGTCGGCGATCGCTGCGTGGTGGATCGTAGGGACGCAGATGGAGGCGGCGTCGATTTGGGTAGGCGACGCAAGGAGGTCGCTGACTGTCTCGAAAGCTGAAATGTCGTAGCGGACGGCGGCTTCGGCGCGGATGGCGGGGTCGGGGTCGACGACCGCCGCGAGCTGTACTTCCGCCGGCGCGGCGACTTCGAGTTCGCGGTAGACGCGGAGGTGATTGCGGCCGAAGGCACCAGCACCGATGACGGCGACGCGAAGAGCGGGCATCCTACTTACCGGAGGGGGCTTCGACGGCCTGGCGGCAGCGGGCGTACAGCTCGAGCAGGTGATCGACCTGGTCTTCGGATTTGGCGGAGGAGGGGAGGCCAAAACCGGTGGATGAGGCGGAGGGGCGGCCGATGTTGGCGTGGCTGGCTACGAACTTCAGCAGATCGAGGGCGATATCTTCGGTGCGGCGGGAGATGGGGAGGGGAGCGGAATCCATGGGTCGATGGTAGCGGGTGGCCGGTGTCGGCGCAAATCGGGCGGGCAGAAAACTGCATGATTTCGGTGCCCATTCGGGCGTCGGAAAAATAAGTTTACGTGGATGGGCGAGGTGGTCTGGGTACTCGATTTCCAATACGGGAAGCAGGGATTGGGTGGGGTGATTTGGTTTTCTACCGCTATCCCTAGTATCGCGTTGGGTGCGAAGGTCTTTGTTTAGAACGCATCTCCTGCCAGGAGCGAACATTTAGCGAATATATGAATGCATGGAATTTGCAAAATACACCTAAACGATGGTAAACAAGCGAGTTTTGACGCTTTATGCTTGTGGAAAAACTATCCTTGACAGGGTAGCGGTGCAGCGCTATAAACGCAGAACTTTCTAGCTGAGAAGCGAGGGCCGAGGCGCGAGGAGCGCCAAGGGGGGCCTGGAACTCTGATCAGATTTGGGAAAGCCAAGGCATCGGACTCAGACTGTACGCGATCGAGTCGTGCTGAAGAAATCACAATGGGCAGTGCGTCCCCCGCGGACCTCGATCGAACAGGATCGCGAAGCGTCAGCCCTATAGCAACCTGAGCGTGCCCATTCGACCGCTGAAAAATTTCTGAGGCCGCCAGGGGAGAGTTGTGTCTGGAGAACGAAATATGAAGGAATTTCGCGTGGATTTGAAAGTATGTGAAGCCTGCGGGGCGCTATGGCTCCGGGCTGCAAATCAAGGGGTGTATTGCTGCAGCTGCGCGGATCGTCTGTCGCACTTTCCAGCTTCGCGAACCGGGCGGAGGGGCCGCAAGTGCAAGACGGTGACGCGCACGATGGTGTGCTCTGGAGGTGCGCAATGAATATGGCACAGAGGGAGTGGAAGTCGACGAACGGGATGTACCGCGGTGGGTTGGCGCTGGTGAAGAAGGCGCCGCAGGGTTGTGTGGCGGCGGATGCCGGGGTCGTGCGGCAGGGATCGACCGGACAGGTTGTGGTGATGCTGCCACGGGTCTGGGCGGTCGCGGAGACCGAGGCGGCGGCGGGAGCGCCTGTCGAAGGCGGGCAAGGATCGCGACCGAAAGTGGAAGTAGCGTTTTATCGGAAGTACACCGAAGCGATGCTGCGAAAGTATTTGCGATTGTCGATCCAGGCGGGCAGAGTTCCGTCACTTCTGGGTCGGGAGCTTTTTCGCGGAAACGTCACGAACTATCGAGTCCGTAGCTTCGAAGATGTCGTGGTGTTCTGCATGGACGTAGAGCGTTGCCTGGCCAGGTTGGATTCGCGGGAGAAGGACTTTGTCCGGCGGATCGCCTTGCAGGAATATACGCAGGCGGAAGCCGCTTGCCTGATGGGGCTAAGCCGTCGCCATGTGATAACCCAGTATGGTGTGGCGATGGACCGGCTCACGACGATGTTTCTTGCGGCTCGGATGTTGGAGCCTCTGAAAAGTTGTCAATAGGCGAGGCCTGTGGAAAACTACGGATGTGTTGGCGCTACTCCGTTTAGACGACAAAAATAGTTTGCACATATATACCGTGCCAATTGGTATTCTGGATAAGCAATCAGGAAGCGGAAGACTCTGACAAAGGGTTTTCCGCTTTTTGTTTTGGGGGTGGTGGGATGTCTACGGCAAACGAGCGGGGACCGGCGAACCAGCCGGTCACCGCGAGGCCGTCCGATGACGCTGACGGCGTCTGGACGGGCGGGGCGGTACAGGGAGTGGCGGGGGAGAAGCCGCTGACACCGAATCAATGCAGGAAGTACCTGCGGAAGACGGTGGCTGCGGCTTATCGCGATATCGTGGCGGGGTTTGTGAAAGAGGCTAAGAGCGGGAGTTGTCAGCATTTGAAGATGGCGACCGAGGTGGTGGATTCGACGCGAAGGCCAAAGGCTGCACCGCGGGAGAAGGGCGCAGCGGCGCTGTTGCTGGAGAAGCTGGAACGGGAGTTTCCGGGCCGAGGGTTTTAATGCGGTATGTTTGCCGTAGAGGCACAGCGCGTGGCGGTGTTGGCGGTGCAGGCAATTCGGCGAATGCGGGGTGGAGCGCAGAGCCAGTTGATGCTGGGGTCCGACGGCAAGCTGTGGGTGGTGAAGTTTCAGAATAATCCGCAGCATCTGCGGGTGCTGGCGAATGAGTTGATCGCAACGCGGATTGCGGAGGCGGTGGGGCTGTCTGTTCCGGCTACGGATGTGGTCGAGGTGACGGACTGGCTGGTTCGGCATACGGCGGAGATGGTGATTGAGCGCGGCCGCGGGGTGAGTGAGCGGTGTGCAGCCGGCTTGCAGTTCGGGTCGCAGTTTGTGGGCGGTTTGATGCCGGGGCAGGTGGTGGATTATCTGCCCGAACCGCAGATGGACGAGGTGAGGAACCTGGGCGAGTTTGCGGGGATGCTGTGCGTCGACAAGTGGACGGGTAACTGCAACGGGCGGCAGGCGGTGTTTGAGCGGCGACCGCGGGAGCGCAAGTATCGGGCTAGTTTTATCGACCAGGGATATTGCTTCAATGCGGGAGAATGGACGTTTCCTGATTCTCCGCTGCGGGGTGTGTTCGGGCGCAACCAGGTTTATGCGAAGGTGACGGGGTGGGAGAGTTTTGAGCCGTGGCTGACGCGGGTTGAAGAGTTTGCAGCTGAGGGGCTGTGGGCGATCGCCGATGCGGTTCCGGTGCCCGTCGTGGCATCGGGTGGCGTCGGCGGGCTGGACGATCTCGTGGCGGGCGTGCGCGACGGCCATGCAAGCGCAGTGCTCGCCGCCTCCATCTT
>CAZZYB010000082.1:6606-11283 GCA_964658125.1 uncultured Acetobacteraceae bacterium
GGTACGGTGGGGACCCGTCGGCGATCGAGGGTTTGATGGAGACGATGCTGGTGCGGCGAAGCAGGGTGCGGGAGTTGATAGGTGCATTTCGGGACTCAGGGCGGGAACCTTTTCCCAATTGGGGAAGGAAGAGGGGTGTGGTGGTGCCTCGGTCGTTTGAAATGCCCATGAATGCTGGCAAATTTGTGATGTAGGGTTTGGAGGTTGAATTGCAGATGGTAGGAGCTCAGAGCTATGAGAGGTTGAGCTTAGAGGAAAGACGATGCGGGAGCGGTTGCAGTGCGAGTTCTCGCTGATCCGGTATGTGCCGGATGTGGTGAAAGGCGAGTTCGCAAATATCGGCGTGGTGTTGCGTGAGGCCGGTAAGGATGCAGTGGTGCGTTTTACGCGGGACTGGAGCCGGGTGCGATGCATGGATCCAGAGGCGGATATTGCGCTGCTGGAGTCGCTCGAGAGTGAGATTGCGGAGCGGCTGGCGGCCGGGGTTGAGTTGAAGGTGAATGCGAAGCCGATGGTGGAGCTGCTGGAGGATACGCTTTCGAACAGCGTGCAGATTACGGATGCGCGGGGAACGCTGGCGGAGAGCTTGCCGGCGGAGATGGAGCAACTCCTGCGGATGTATGTGGAGACGCTGAAGGTGCCGGGAGTGAAGCGGCGATTGAGTGGGCGGGCGGCGATTGCGAATCGCATGCGGGATGAGTTTGAGCGGGCTGGGGTGTGGCGGTTGATGCGTAAGAAGGTGGCGGCTTCGCAGTATACGCAGGCTGGCGATCCGCTCAGGATTGACTGCGGGTATCGCAATGGGCAGGTGAGGTTGTTTCAGGCTGTTTCGCTTGAGACGGATGTTGAGACTGCGAAAGGCCTGGCTTATTCGGCTGCGGGATTGCGCGCGGGGGTTGAGCGGGTTGAGGGCGTTGCGCTGGAGCTGACGGCTGTTGTGGAGCCGGTGAGTGCGGTTGGCGATGCGGAGTTGTATGGGTTCGCGGTGGGTGTGATGGAGAAGGAAGCGATTCGGGTTTTGACGGTTTCGGATTTGGGGAGAGTGGCGGAGACGGCTCGGCGGGAGTTGCGGGGATAGCGGCCATGAAGCAGGTCTCTCCACTTCGGTCGAGATGACACAGTTTTGGTGATGCGAACGAAAGCAGATTCGTTCCCCATCGACTTGGCTCAGGGTGCGGAATGACAAATTTTTGTGAGGCGCGGCCATTGGCTCGCGCCTTTTGTGTTTTGGAGGAGATGGCATGGGTGTCGGTGCGGCAGTGAAGGAGTTCTGGGGGCGCGTTACGGGTGTTCAAGCCGCGGCTGGCGAGCGGAAGACGGCGATCGTTCCGCTGGGGGGAGCGCCGTTTCTGGCTCCGTGCGTGGGGCCGGGTGGGGTGAGGATGTCCGTTGTTCCCAAGCCTACCGCGGTAAACCTGAGGCGGTTTGCGGAGATGCCGGTGGCGCGGCGGGCGATCAATGTGATCAAGGACCGCATTGTCTGTATGGATTGGCGGATCGAACTGCGGGCTGATGCGGTGTTGTCGGAGGACGTGTCTTTGCGGGCCAGTGCGCTGCGGTCGGCGCTGGAGGCCCCGAATGCGAGTGACAGTTTTCGGACGCTGATTGAGCAGGTGCTTGAGGATGTGCTGGTGGGTGGGTTTGGGGCTGTGGAGATTGAGACGACCGGGGATGCGGCTAACCCGGTAAGGCTGTATCCGGTGGATGGGGCCAGTATCGAGATTGATGGTGGGTGGGCGGGCGATCCGGCTGTGGCACGATATGCGCAGAGGAGCAGCAAGCCCGGGGCGGGTGCGGTTACGCCGCTGCGCGATGACGAGTTGATGTATGTGCGGCTGAACCCGCGGACTCATACACCGTTCGGGCTCGGCAAACTGGAAGTGGCGTTTGAGACGGTGGGGCAGTTTCTGGAGGCGAACCGTTATGCGGGGAGGCTGGCTTCGAACAGCGTGGTGCAGTATGCGCTGTGGATGAGCGACCGTACACCCGAACAGCACGAGCGGCTGATTCGCTGGTGGCAGGATGAGGTGGAGGGCACCGGCCGGGTGCCGGTGCTGAACAGCCAGGAGAAGCCTGAGGTGCTGCGGTTTGGCGGTGGGACCGATGCCGATCTGCGGCTGGCCTGGCAGGAGTTTCTGCTGCGGATGATTGCGAATGCGTTCGATCTTCCGCCGATGCTGCTGGGGTTGCAGCACGATGTGAACCGGTCGACTGCCGGCGAGATGGGGGATCAGGCTTTTCAGCAGGCGGTGGTGCCGGTGGCGAAGTTGATTGCGGACCACATTACTCGGGACGTCATTTTGAAGCGGCTCGGGTGGACGGATCTGCGGTTTGTGTGGAGCGATCTGGAGAGCCGGGATGAGATGGCGGAGGTGGATATCCAGGTGAAGCTGCTGGCTGCGGGGGTGTTGTCAGTGGATGAGGTGAGGGCTATGCGGGGGCTTGGGGAGATTGTGGCTTAGGTTGGTGGCCCACGATGGTGCGAATCGGAACAGCAGGTCTCTCCACTTCGGTCGAGATGACACATTTGGGGTAGGCGGAAGAAAGCAGATTCCTTCCCCTTCGACTTCGCTCAGGGTGCGGAATGACAACAAGGGAGGTGAAAAGTGGAAGAGCGGTTGCATCGCGGTTCTAGGGTTCGATGTGGGTTTGCCGTGCGGGCTATGGCGGTGGAGTTTCCGGAGGTGCACGGACATCCGAACCGGCTGCCGTTTGATGGGTGTCTGACGCTGCTGGATGTGGCTAGCGATAAGGCTCCGAGCGGGGCGCGGGGGCATCGCGTGGTGCTAACAACGGAGGCGGCGAATGCGGCGTTGCCTAGTTTGCTGGGGATGGCGGTGGATTACAAGGCTGGGTGGGATGGGCATGATGCTCGGCAGAAGTGCGGGATCATTACGGCTGCGCACATCGAGGGCAAACGGCTGCTGGTGAGTGGGTTTTTGTTTGCCAGGGACTATCCGGAGTTTGGCAAGGAGTTTGGCGGCGTGAATGCTTCGGCTGAAGGCTCGATGGGGATGAGCTATGAGCTGGCCGATGCACATGTGGCCGATATGCGGGCTCCGGTTTGGACGCTGACTCGGGCCACGTTTACCGGGGCGGCGATCTTGCTGAAGGACAAGGCGGCTTATCGGGGGACGTCGTTTCGGGTGAGGTGTGCGGGTAGGTAGGAAATGCAAACGCGGAGTTCGCGAAGTGCGCTGAGTTGGCGCGGAGTTTAGGACGGAGGAGATGACGATGGATGAGATTTTTGCGGAGTCGGTGGAACGTTTGAGTGCGGCGACGCTGGCGCTGGAACAGATGGTGGGGCGACTGGCAGCGGGGCAAGCTGAGCTGGCGGCGACTGCGGAAGAGACGGTGGGGCGGATTACGGCCACGGTTGAATCGCGCGAGACGGAGCTGGAGCAGAAGCTGGCGGATGCGGAGCGGACGATTGCTGAGCTGCGGGCTTCGGCGGTTGTCAGTGGACGGAAGACGCTTGTGGCGGGGTCGCTCGTGGCGAAGGCTGCGGAGGGTTCGGAGATGGCTGCGTTGGATGGGGCGCTGGCGAGCTTGAGCGTGGAGCAGCGGTTTGCTGTGAAGGCGGAGATGCTGCGGTCGGGGTTGCTGCGGTAATTGCGCGGCGGCAATAGGTTGGGCCTTCAGCCCTCTGGCGCATCAGGCCACTGGGTTCTGGGGCGTTGCCCCAGGCTGGTATAGGTCGCGCCGTTGGCGTTGATCCTCGCTTGCCTGGATGAGTGGTTCACAAAGATTTTCAGGAGAAATGAATGAACGCGAAGTTTACGGAGATTAGTGCGGCTGCGGATTATCTTGGGCCGGGTGCGGTGGAAGTTCCGATGTATCAGACGGAGATTACGGACCTGGTGCGTCGGCGTGGCGTGTTTGGGCAGCGTATCAAGCAGGTTCCGGCGACAGGGCATCCTTCACGCTTTTTTGAAGAGACGGTGATTCCGGCGCCTTCTGCGTCGGCGGGGTTTGTCGATCCGCGGAATATCGTGGCGCCTGTTGTGGCTCCTACGCGTGTGGAGCGCAGTGTGCCGTTGAAGGCGCTGGTGGCGCAGATCAACTACAACCTGTTCGATATGGAGCTTGGCTCGCAGCAGAGCCAGTTTGCTTATCTGCAGGCGAAGGACCTGGCCGATACCGTTGATGGCGTTCTGCGGACGCATGATGTGGCGCTGTGGAATGGGACCGATACGAGCTTGAGCTCTCCTACTACAGCACAGTACTTCGGTGCGACGGGACAGATTGCCGCGGGTGGTAACAGTGTGACGATCGGGACGGCACAGTCGATTGTGGATGGGCTGAAGTCGACGGTCGCGCAGATGCTTGCGAACTCGTCGTATGGCGTGCGGCCGACGGCTATCTATGCGAATCCGGTATTGCTGGATCTGATCGATCGCGAGATGAAGACGGAGTTCAATGTTGTGTTGAACACGAAGCAGATTGAAGGCGGCTTTACGGTGAAGACGCTGAGCACGCAGGCGGGCGATCTGCCGCTGATTCCGGAGTGGACGCTGGGGTATACGGGTACACCGGGCTCGGGGAGTGCGGTGCTGCCGGCGTACATCGTGACGGAAGACCTGATCGAATACCACTGGTTGAGCGATCCGAATCCTCGGGTGTTTCAGCTGGGGCGGCCGGGCTCGCTGGCTTCGCAGTACGTGGTGGTGAAGTTTG
>CAZZYB010000083.1:0-11268 GCA_964658125.1 uncultured Acetobacteraceae bacterium
GCTACGGTGTTGCCTGAAGGCTGGCGCGTGATGTTGATCAGCACCGCAGGCTTGCCGTTGGCGTCTACTTGCGTGTAGACGGGCTGTGTTGCCGGGCCCAGCGTCGCCACGTCCGAGATGCGCACTGGCACCCCGGCGGCCGTGGTCTTGACGACCAGCTGGCCGAGTTCGTCGACGTCATGTGCTTGCGCTCCGACCAGCCCGAGGATCAGCTGATGTTCGGCCTCATACAATCCGGGCGAGTCGACGATGTTTGAGTTCTGCACCGCGTTGACCAGATCGAGCACAGTGACGCCTGTGAGCTGTAGACGCGCCGGGTCGGGGACGATGTGGAACTCAGGCACCTGCCCGCCCTGAACGACGACCGTAGCAACGCCGGAGACGCGGTTCAGCGAAGGTTTCAGATTGTAGGTCGCGATCTGCCACAATGCGGTGGGCGACACCGTATCCCGGCCGCGATCGTCCGCCGTCAGCGAGTAGCCCAGGATCGGGAATGTCGCAAACGTGAGCCGGTTCGTGGTGATCTTCGCAGTCGCCGGGAGGGTCGACTGCATTTTCGCAAGCGCCGCGTCGGTCAGCTGCAGGGTCTGGAACATATCGACGTTCCAGTCGAAAAAGAGACTGATCTCCGCCGAGCCGCGGCTGGTGGTACTGCGAACGGTAGTCAGGCCCGGAACGCTGTTGACCGCGTCTTCGATGGGCTTGGTGATGGTCACCTGCATCTGCTCGACGGGCATCACTCCGTTGTCAACGCCGATGACAACGCGTGGGAAGTTGGTGGCCGGGAAGACGGAGATGGGCACCTGGAACGCCGCGTAAACACCGGCGATCGTAAGCACCATCAGAAAAAAGAAGATCGGCTTGGCCGCCCGCGTCAGCCAGAACGGACGTTCCGCAGAAGGAGAGGTTAGTGGCAGGCTCACTCTTTCACTCCTGCTTTAGCGTCGGCCTTGCCATCATCCGCATCTTTGGCTTCGGCCGCCCCGATCTTGACCTTCGTGCCCTCGTCCAGACCATAGCCGCCGCCCGTAATGACCATGTCGTCGAGCTTGAGGCCGCTCAGGATTTGAGTCTGTTCTTTCGTCTGGATACCCACTTCAACTGCACGCTTCTTCGCTGTGCCGTCCGCGGCGATCACCATCACAAACTTGCCTTCGCCCTCAGGCGACCGCTGCACAGCCTCTGTGGGGACGAGCATGGCGTTTTGCGCGGTGGGGCCTTTGAGCGAGGCGTGAAGCGCGGTCCCGGCTTTGAGTTTGCCGTTCGGGTTCGCAGCCTTCAACCAGACTTCGACCGTCGTGCTGCCCGGGTCGAGTGCGGGGCTGATGAGCGAGACCTTGGCCGCGACGGGCTCGTCGAGCCCCGGCACGGTGAGCGTCGCGGGCGACCCGATCTGGAGCTGCTGTGCGACCGATTGCGCGATGTGCATCTTCGCAATCATGGATGACGTGTCCATCACGGTGACGATTGCCGTCCCTGCCGCCGCAGTCTCGCCGGGGAACAGGGGGCGGTCGGTGACGACGCCCGAAATCGGCGTACGCACTTCCGAGTAGTTCAGCAGCGCCTGCGCTCCCAGATACTTGCCCCGCGCAGACTCCAGGTTGCCTCTCGCGGTTTCAGCCGCCGGCGTGTTGCCGCCTTTGGATGTGAGAGTGTCGTAGTGCTGTTTGGCGAGGTCGTAGGCTGCTTGCGCCTGCTGCGCGGTACTGACCGCGTTGTCGTAATCGCGGCCGGGAATGGCGCCTTCTGCGAACAATTTTTTGCGCGCCGCGACGACGTTGTTGGCTAGTTCAAGTGCGGCTTTGGATTGGTCCACCGCGAGGCGGCTGCGGTTTAACTCTTCGGGCAGGGTAGTCTGCGTAGCCGAAGCGTACGTGCCTTTGGCCGCCGTGTAGGCGCCTTGATTGTCCACCACCGCCCCTGCAAGATCGCTGTTCTCGAGCGTCGCGACCAGCTGCCCCGCTCTTACGTGGGACCCGCGCTGCACGTAGAACGCCTTCACCGGCGCCGTGATTTTAGGCAGCAATGCAGCTTGTGCGATCGGAGCCAGCATGGCATCGGCGGCGATATCCGCGGTGATCGCGCCGGTCGAAGGATGGGCAGCCTGCACGGTCACGACAGGCTTTTCTTCCACGTCGTCTGTCTTTTTGCAGGCATTAAGAAAGAGCACCGAGGCGCACAAAATAACCGGCGCACCCGAGCGCAAAGATTTTGTCCATGAAGTCATAGTCACTTAGATCGTCCCCGTTAGAACCTGAAGATTGGCAAGAGCGAGTTGGTAGGCCACCAGGCCGTCTTGAAGCGCCAGCTCGGCGTTGGTTAACGTGTTTTGCGCGTCAACGACTTCGAGAAGAGTGGCTTCACCATTGGTGTAGCGCAACCGCATCAGGCGCAGAGCTTCGCGAGAATCGTTGGCGCTGCCTTGCAGCGATTGCAGCGAGTTGGCGGCTACCTGGGCGGCAGCGTAAAACTCTTCGAGGTTGGCGATCACCCGGCGCTGCGTGTTGGTGAGCACGGCCTTGGCGCCGTCTCGGGAAATGTGCGCCTGTTTCAATCTGTTGGGAGTGGCGAACCAATCGAACAGCGGAATATCGAGCGTGACCGAAGCAGCGTATCCCAGCCAGCGCTCGCCAAAGCGGCCGTTGACGGCGAACTGAGGCGCGTCAATGCCATACGCGTAGTTCAGTGAGAGTTCAGGAAGGAAGGCAGCGGTGGCGACGGTCACGCCTGCCTGCGAGCTGCGGTAGGTGGCCAGCGCGCTCTTGAGCTCGGCGTTGTTGGTGGAGGCCGCGGCTTCGATGGCGGGGCGCTCAGGCAGCGGCTTCACCTCCGGCACAGTCACGCTGTAGGGCGTGCGCGGGTCAGGGTAGATCAGCACGGCCAGGTCGATGCGAGCCTTGTCACTGAGCAACTGTGCGGCGGCAAGGTCACGCTCGTGTTGTTGAAGCTGGATACGCGCTTTGATCACGTCGTAATGGGAGACTTCGCGAGCCTCTTCGCGGTTCTGAGTCTCCTTCAGGAAGTCAGCAGCTTCGTTCAGCGCCCGCTGCTGAATGGCAACCCTTTTCTGGCCGGTGATCATGTTGTAGAACAGACCGACGACGGTGGAGGTCAGGCCGCGGCGAGCGACTTCGAGCTCGGCGCTGGCGAACGCGAGGTTGGCGTTGGCTCTCCGGATGGCCGAGTATTCGTTGAGCCCGACCGTCTCCGTAACGGAAACCTGGCTGAAGTAGTGATGAATCAGGTCATTGTTGATGAACTTGGGCTGGCCGACGAACTCCGGGGCTATGTTGTGAGACCCCGCAGTGTCCGACTCCGTGTAGAGGTACTGGTTGTGATAAATGGCCGAGGGCAGCACCTTAGCGCGGGCGATCGACTGGTCTAATTTGGCGTTCCTGGCGGCTACTGCGGCCGCGATGAAGAGCGGTTCGTTGGCGGCGGCAAGCGCGAGCGCCTGGTCGAGCGTGATGACCGCATTGGCGGAGGGCGTCGGGATAGACGCAACGCCAATCTTTCGAGGAAGAAACATGTCGGCGCTCGGCGCGGCGGGCAGCGGCGAGGTCTGGGGAGTGGGCTGATACCTGGCTTCCAAACCCGGATTACTCGGTGAAGGCGTTCCCGCAGTCGCTGTTTGCGCAGCACCTGCGAGCGGCATGGAAAGGAGCAAGGAGCTTCCGACGATCCGGATTAGGGCGGGACGGGTAGGTGATTTCATAGTGACTTGTGAAAACTGTGAACAGTGTATGTCAGATTTTGTTGATCGGCGACAGTGATAGACAAGCTGCCGGGAGGCATGGTGAGCGTACCGTCGGCCTGCAGCTGAAGGTCTCCAGGGTGTCGGGTTGAAGACGGCGCCGTCGGTACACACGGCCATGGGCCGGCGGTCTTGACGCTGCTGTCTGCGGAAGCTTGAACTCATGTTCACTAAAGTTCCAACTTAATGTTGCCAATGGGATCAACTACTTGTATAACTATCATTAAAATTCATTCATTAAATTTTGTTCATTTGAGCACGTGGAGCCTGTGCAATACCGAATGGTGCAGGCACCGGGGGAAATATGGCGCATAAGGCTTTTCGCTGGATCACTTGGCTCGAAAGAACTCTCTGCATCGCAATGTTGCTGTCGGCCGCCCCGGCTTGGGCGGGTGTCAGCGGAAGAATATCCGGGACGGTGAAGGATGCTACGGGAAGTCTTGTCCCCGATGCCACTGTCGTCATAAAAGACACGGATAAAGGGCTTACATACCGAACCCACACGGACGGTCACGGGTACTTCGACTTTGCGGTCCTGCCCGTGGGTCACTATGTCCTGGACGTTGACATGCAGGGCTTTGGCACCTATGAGCGCAGGGCGATCGCGCTCGATGTGGATGCCGCCCTCACCCTCGATGCAACGCTGCAGCTGAGCAGCGTTTCGCAGAACGTCACGGTGATTGAGGAGTCCCTGCATGTGGAAACGACAAGCACCGAGCTGGGACAGGTGATCACGGGACAGCAGATCACGGCTGTACCGCTTAATGGACGCAGCTACACGGACCTTCTGTCGTTGCAGCCGGGCGTAGCTCCGATGTCGGCGAGTACGCCTTTGCAGGACGCGGGCGCCACCTCCGTTTCACCCTCAGGAACGTTGAATCCGGGAACGCTGTCGGTGAACGGTCAGCGCGAGACTTCGAATTTTTTCAGTGTGAACGGCAGCGATGTGGAAGAAGACGTCAATGCCGGTTCGTCGATCATTCCGAATCTGGATTCGATCGAAGAGTTCCGCATCATTACGGCGAACTACGATGCGGAATACGGAGAATATAGCGGCGGTCAGATCAATGTCGTAACCAAATCCGGCACCAACGCGTTTCACGGAAACGTGTTTGAATTTCTGCGCAATACGGCTTTGGATGCGCGCGACTACTTCTCGCCTACCCGCGGTGTTTTTCGCCAGAACCAGTTCGGCGGAACGTTTGGTGGGCCGGTGATCAAGGACAAGCTCTTTTTCTTCGTCGACTACCAGGGCACTCGGTTGACACAAGGTGTTGCGACCGGGCAGATCGCTGTGCCTTCGGCCGCAGACCGCACCGGGGATCTGAGTGATAAGGCCGATCAACTGACCGGGTCGGTCAGCGGGCCGTACATCGCCAGCATCCTGGAACAGAAGCTTGGCTACGCGGTGGACGCCGGTGAGCCCTACTACGTTCCCGGTTGCACGTCTTCCTCGGACTGCGTGTTTCCGAATGCGGTGATTCCGCAGAGTGCCTGGTCAGGACCGGCGCAGCATTTGCTGCAATATATTCCGGCGCCGAACAGCGCAGCGGGCTTCTCGACCTCGTCGTTTGTCGAAACGCTGAACGACAACAAAGGCGCCGCGCACGTCGACTGGCATACCGGTCTGGGTATCATCTCCGGCTACTACTTCAAAGATAACTACTACTTGGTGAACCCGTATCCGGTTACGCAGGGTGGAGCGAGTGTCCCCGGATTTGCTGCGGCGACCACCGGCGGGGCGCAACTGTTTGCGCTGAGCGACACCAAGACCTTCGGCGCGACGCTGGTGAATGACATACACGCCAGCTTCCTGAGGAACACGATCGATGTCGGTCAGCCGCTGGGGGGACTCAATGTCAGCCTGGCTTCGCAGGGTTTTGTGGATGCCAATGGCAAGCCGGGTATCGTCGCTCTCGATCCTAAAGGCCAAAGCGTAGAGAACCTGGTCTTCAATGCGTTTTCAACGGGCACGGCGACCAACGAGCTCAAACAGGTCAACAACATCTACCAGGTAGCGGACACCATCACGAAGGTGCTGGGCTCGCACACCATGAAGTTTGGCGCGGAGTTCCATGACGATCAGGTGAACGCTACCCCCGTTGCCCAGTTCAATGGCAGCTTCGTTTTCAATGGACAGGCTGAAACGGGAGTGGACTTCGCCGATTTCCTGATCGGGGCACCATCGCAATACAACCAGAGCCAAATCAATCCGTTTTACGACCGCAACAAGTATGTCGGGGGCTTCGCGCAGGACAGTTGGCGCGCCACACACAGCCTGACGGTGAATTATGGTCTGCGCTGGGACCGCATCGCACCGTGGTCGGAGAAATTCAACCAGATCTCGACCTTCGTTCCGGGGGCGCAGTCTGTAGTGTTTCCGGGCGCGCCGCGAGGCGTACTCTTCCCCGGCGATGCGGGTGTGCCTGACACGCTCGGCCCGATCAGCAACCGCAATTTTTCGCCTCGAATTGGGTTTGCGTGGTCGCCCGAAGCCTCCTCTCATCCTTTCCATATCACTGATCCCTGGACCATGTTCCCCGCTCTCATAAACAGGTTCTTCGGCAAAGCCGGAGACACCAGTATCCGTGCGTCCTACGGCGTGTTCTACACGGCGATCGATGCCGGGTCGCTGGGTCCTCTGGCGGCGAACGCGCCCTACGGAACGACATACACCAGCCCTCAGGCCCCGCTGTTCGCGACACCCTTTATCAATGCGAGCGACGGCGTGGACAATGGCCAGCCCTTTCCGTACAAGTTTGCCCCGCTGAATACGTCCGCCAGCCATCCTGACAACAATGTGGACTGGTCCACCTACGAGCCGATCAGCGGTATTCCGGGCTACGACACCCACAATCGCACTCCCTACACGGAGCAGTTTTCACTGTCGATTGAGCGCCAACTCGGCTCTGGAACTGTATTCGACGCGGCCTATGTTGGTTCCACTACGCATCATCAGCGGGTGTTGATCGCGGAGAATGCCGGGAATCCAGCACTCTGTCTGAGCCTGAGCCAACCGAATGAAGTGATGCCCGGGACGCAGCCTTGCGGAGCATTCGGTGAGGACCAAACCTACTATCCCATCGGCGGCGGCGTGGTCGACGGCACACGGCAACAGCTTGGTCCCCAGTTCGGGGCGAATTCTCTACAGTCAAATATCGGCCGCGCGAACTATAACTCGCTGCAACTTGGGTTGCGCCACACCTCTGGCCGGCTCCAGTTTGATATCGCGTATACCTACGGCAAATCGCTGGATGAATCTTCAAACATTGGTGAAGAGGTCAATCCCTTCAATCCGCGCCTCAGCTACGCCCTTTCGGCGTTCGATGTAAAGCATGACTTCGTGCTCAGCTATGACTACAGATTGCCGTTCGACAAACTTTTCAGGCCGAATCGCGCGACGAGAGACTGGTCATTGTCCGGGATCACACGCTTCAGTACGGGGTTCCCGGTGACGATGATTTACAACAACGATAACTCGTTGACCGGCACCAATCCGAATGGAATCAATGACGCCGACATCGATGAGCCCGACTATAGCGGTGGCTCTCTGCAGCTGAACCATAATCCTCGCGGCGGCACGCATAACTACTTCAACGCCGGCGTTTTCACACCCAATCAACTGGGGGAACCCGGCACGAGCAAACGGCGATTCTTCTATGGGCCGGGTGCGGACAACTTCGACGTGGCAGTGCAGAAAAAGTTGGCGTTTACGGAGTCGCATGTGTTGCTGTTCCGCGTAGAGGCGTTCAACGTTTTCAATCACGCACAGTTCAATGGACCTGCGACGGTCGATGGCAACTACAGCAATGTGGGAGCCGGAGGGACGTTCGGACACGTCATCGCGGCTTCGCCCCCGCGGATCATGCAGGCAGCTGCGAAGTTCTCGTTCTGAGCCCCCGGTTAGCGAATCTCCTGTCATAGGGAGCGGCGAAAGTCGTTCAGCACCGTTTTCCGGTTCACGCCGCCTTGGATTCCAGACATCCTCGACGAACGCATTCGATGACGACATCCTTCGCTACCACGGTGAGTACGTCGCCGCGGTAGTCGCACGGACGTCGAGCAGGAAGTTGCAGCTGCGCTGACGGTGAAGGTCTGCGATAGCCGTAAATTGTGGTCTAGTTGTATGACGACAATTTCCGGAGATGGTCCTTCCATGTTGAGACGCGACTTCATCAAGACGACAGGAGCGCTGGTTGCAGGAGCCGCGCTTCCCCATGCATCCGCCCTTGCCGCTGAGCCGACGCCGGCCGGCAGAATGGTCCTGCCGATGAACCGCGGCTGGCGTTACAAGGCTGCAAAGACTACCGGCGCGGAGGCCGTCACATTCAACGACTCGGCGTTCGAACGGGTCGTCCTCCCACACACCAACGTGAAGCTGCCGTGGCACAACTTCGACGACAAGGACTACGAGTTCGTGTCGACCTATCGCCGCTCGTTCCGGCTCCCGGCGGCGACCAAAGGCAAGCGCGTCTTTGTCGACTTTGAAGGTGCAATGACCGCCTCAAAGGTATGGATCAACGGCGTACCTCTGGGTGAATATAAAGGCGGGTTCACACCTTTCTCATTCGAGCTGACGGAACACCTGAAGGCCGCCGCGCCAAACGTGCTGGTCGTTGAGGTCGACTCGACAGAACGCGACGATATTCCGCCGTTTGGGTTTCAGATCGACTATCTGACCTTCGGCGGTATCTATCGCGAGGTGTCTCTGCGCGTCGTGCCGCAGGTTTATCTCGACAATATTTTTGCCCGTCCGATGCATGTGTTGAGCGCAACACCGACGCTTGAAGTCGATTGCTTTCTCGCGGGCAAGGCCACCGGAGCGCTGTCGCTGGAAGTGGAATTGCGGGACGGCGAACGCGTTGTCGCGAAGGACACCAGGGCGATTACGCTTGCAGCCGGTGACGATCCGCATGCGGCTGCAGACCCGGTGATGAGCGCTCCCGTCCATGCGAGTACACAGACGATGACGGACCCGGCGCGGCATACGGTTTCGCTTTCAAATCTTGGAGCGGTGCAGTTGTGGGACCTCGACAAGCCGCATCTTTACAGCGTCCATGTGCGGTTGCTGTCGGACGGCAAAGCGATTGACGCGGACACCCGCCGCATCGGCTTTCGCGAAGCAGTGTTCACCGAGAAAGGGTTCTCACTGAACGGAAAGATCATCAAGCTGCGCGGTCTGGACCGTCACCAGACCTTTCCGTTCGTCGGGCAGGCCATGCCCGGGCGTGTACAGCGCAAGGACGCCGACATCTTACGCAAGGGTCTGCACTGCAACATCGTCCGGACGTCCCACTACCCACAATCGCGCCACTTCCTCGACGCCTGCGATGAGCTCGGTCTGCTTGTGCTCGAAGAGATCCCCGGCTGGCAGCACATAGGGCCGGAGCCGTGGAAGCAGGTGTCGGTCGACAACGTCGGCCGCATGATTCGGCGCGATTGGAACCACCCATCGGTAATCCTGTGGGGCGTCCGAATCAACGAATCGCCGGACGACCATGATTTTTATGTGCGTACAAATGCACTTGCTCACGCGCTCGACAACACTCGCCAGACCGGCGGTATACGCAATCGCGAAAAGTCAGAGCTGCTTGAAGATGTGTTCACGATCAACGACTTCGGCTTCCCGCTGCGCAAGCCGAATCATCCGCTCTACCTGAACACCGAGTTCGTCGGGCACACCTATCCCACCAAAACGACGGACGACGATGAACGCCAGCGCGAACACACGCTGCGGCATGCGCGGATCCACAACCAGCTGGCGTCCGACCCGCAGTACGCAGGCGGCATCGGTTGGTGTGCCTTCGACTACAACACCCATGCCAACTTCGGCTCGGGCGATCGCATCTGCCCACACGGCGTGCTTGACATCTTTCGCGAGCCCAAGCCTGCTGCCGGCTTCTACAAATCGCAGTGCGACCCCAAAGAGGAGATCGTGCTCGAACCGGCATTTCACTGGGCGCGCAGCGATGAGTCGACGCAGTTTTCAACCGCGGTTGTCTGCTCCAACTGCGATCACCTGAAGTTCTACATGCGCCAGCGCAGTCTGCCCACGAGCGAGTGGGTGCTGATGGCGGAACTCGATCCCGACCGTACGGAATTCAACCACCTGAAATACCCGCCGTTTATTCTCGATGTCAAAAAGATCGAGATGCGGAAATTGAAATTCCCCTGGGGCGACCTGCGCATGGACGGCTACATCAACGGTGAGAAGGTCATTTCGAAATCGCTTTCGGGCCTGGGCGCCGACCAGAAGTTTGCGCTGCTCGCGGATGATCGAACGCTCGTCGCCGATGGAGCGGACGCTACGCGAATCGTCCTTCGTGTGACCGACGAGTTTGGTGCGTTGCGTACTTACGCGAATGATCCGATCATCTTTACCCTGGACGGCCACGCAGAGCTGATCGGCGACAATCCGTTTGCGCTGGTTGGCGGAACGGGTGCGGTGTGGGTTCGCGCGGGGGAAGTAGCCGGCGTCGTGAAGCTGACGGCCAGGCATCCGCGGCTCGGCGCCCAGACGGTTGAGATCAACTTGAGCCCGGCAGCAGCGGAGGTTGTCTGAGTTGGCCTTCGGTAAAACCCGAGTCATCGCAGTGGTTCCGGAGTGATCTCGATCGCATTCACAAACGGGTAATTGACCACGGGAATGAACGAGAGCTCGAGCTTCCCCTGCGCGGTCGACTCTACGTGATCGAAAGTTTTGACGACGGGGTCGGGTCCGGCTTCTGCCATGACGTCGAAGTTCTTTAACAGAACACGACCGTTGGACGAGACGTCGAAGATGCGGCTACCCGGGCCGCCCGCAGCGTCATTTCCTTTGCCGTACCACGGCTCCCGGAAGTACAGGCGCACGCGATACTTCTCACTCGGTGCCACCGGGATCGCATATCGGAATTGCCCGATCCTGTCATTGGCGTAGATCCCAAACTCGGCGCTTTTCGGCGATCTCCACATCTGTCCGTGGCGCCCACCGCTGAAGTATCGGTCCGAGAGCCAGACCTGTTTCGCGGGATCTGTATAGGCGCTTGACCCGGCGACGATACGAATCGGCAGCAGCGCCTCGGACGGTGCGGGCAGAATCTCGACCGCATTCAATAGCGTGATTTCGCTGGTGAAGTCCACATGGATCGCGCCATCGTTCTCCGGATGCACGCCGGTCATCACCAGGGATGTCGCGATGCCGTCACCGCCGGCGTCGTCGACCACGTCGAAGCCGATGTTGGGCCGGCCGTTGATGGAGATGACGGTCGCCCGCCTGGCCGGCTCCAGGTTCGAGGTCTCGGCGAAATGGAAGTGCAGTTCGTAGAAGCCTGGCTCCACCGGAAAACTGCAATGCGCGATCCCGCGCAGGCCGCCGAGGTAAAGATATGGGTCCTCGGTGCCCGAAATCCTTTGTTCCGGAACCTTGACTCCCGTGCCGCCCTCGCAACTGCCAGGCGTCCAGGTATTGCCCGAATGGTCAACGTACTTTTTGCGATCCACCCCGAGCAGTTCTCGTACACCGGGGGGCGTAC
>CAZZYB010000084.1:0-11232 GCA_964658125.1 uncultured Acetobacteraceae bacterium
CTTAGGAGCGCGAAGAAGAGCCGGTCACCCGTCGCAAATGAATTAGAACTGCTAAACAGCCTTTCGCAACGCCCTCAAGCACCCTTCAGCTTCTTGCTGCTGGCAGCGCCGCGGCGGCGTTTGCTGGTCAGGCTTCTGGGGAACGCCTCGGCCATGGCGCGGATGGCCTGGGATTCTGCCGTGAGCAGCGCCTTTGCTGTGTTGGATCGCAGATCGGTGTACCACTGCGCTAAAGGGGGCACAGCATTGGAGGTGCATTCGCTTGCAATGAACCGCTTATCGCCAGGTCGATTTTTCGTCCAGCTCAAGAACAGAACGATGAAACACATCTCCTCATCGACAGAGACGGAAGATTCGAAAACCTCATAAGCTTGCCAGATGCCGATCGCCGATTCGAGAACGAGCTATTAGTCGCGATTGCAAATGAAGTAAAGACGCACTCATGACGATGTGATCGGATTCAGCTCAAGCTGGCAGCTGACGAGAAGCGCATTTGGGGGGCGGACGCTCTCAAATAGATCCCGGTTCGAGACTGCATTGGCCTGTTCTCGTCAGTTGCCCCTTCGAGGTTTGAAAACGTGAGTTGAACACCAGCCGCCTTCCCGTCGGCTTCAAGAATTATCCTGGCTAGCGGAACTGTAGCCCTTCTCTGCCATGCGTCTCCCCATCTCGATATACATTTGGCTGTTTTGCGGCTGCCAGGTTCCCAGACCATCGACGTACCGGTTGTACATGCAGAAGGCTGCGGCGATGAGCACGGTGTCGTGGATGTCGAGGTCTGTGGCGCCTGTGGAGCGGGCGTGGTGGACGAGGTCTGTGGTTACGCGCTTGCCGTCGATCTGGACCTGCTCGGCTATAGCGAGAAGGGCTTTGAGCTTGGTGGAGATGGGCGCAGATTTGTAGTCCTTGCACACGGCGTCGACGAGGTCCGCGCCACCCTCGTTGAGGTGCGCGGCAGCGGCACCATGGCTCGTCTGACAGAAGTAGCAGGTGTTGCGCGAGGAGACAAAGGCCGCGATGAGCTCGCGGTCACCGGAGCTGAAGCCGGCGTTGCCGGAGGTGTGCAGCAGTATGTGCGCGAGTTCGCGCATGGGCTTGGCGGTTTCGGGGCGAAACGCAAAACCGGCCGTGATTCCGGGTAGACCTTCGGGCAAATCGATGTGCGGCATACTTAGGCCTCCAGTGAGATTGGACTTTGAGATAGCGTGGTGTCGGTAGCGTGCGGTGTGCGGCGCAACATGAGGCTGATCGCGGCAGCGGCGAAGGCAACTAGTGCGAGGTAGACGATGTGCTGCGAGCGGTAGGTTCCGGAGCTGTCGTACATGTGACCGATGAACATGGGGCCGGTGGCTCCGCCGATGGCATAGGCGGTCCAGGTGAGGCCGTATAGGACGGAGAAGTGCTTTCGACCGAAGTAGTGTGCGAGGAGGTAGGGTAATACGTCTGCCTCGCTGCCCAGGCCGATGCCGAGGAGACCGGCGCCGACCAGAGCGACGGCGGGCGAGCCGGCCAACGCGAGCACCAGAGTGCCGAGGGAGGCGAGTATGAGGATCATGGTCTGGATGCGCTGTGGGGAGAAGCGGTCGATGAGAAAGCCGACGCAGAGTCTGCCGATGATTCCGGAACCTCCCCTGACAGACAAGGCGAGCGCCGCGCTGCGGGCTGTAACGCCGTGGTCGGTGAGGATGGCTGCGAGATTTGTGACGAGGCCATTTTCGCTGAAGGCGGAAAGGACGGTGATGCCGCAGAGGATCCAGAATGCGGCGCTGGTGAACGCCTTTGAAACCGTGACGCCGGAGATGGGCGCTTCGTCGCGGCGGATGGCGGAGGTGGGGCGGTTTCGAACGAGCAGCGCGGTAAGCGGCAAGCCGAGCAGGGCGATGCCGCCGAGGAGCACGTAAGCACTGCGCCACCCGTGATGTGCGATGGTCCACTGAGTGAGTGGCGGTATAAGGATGGAGCCAACGCCGCTTCCAGTGAGTATGAGGGCAAGTGCGAGGCCGCGATGCTTCTGGAACCATGTGAGGATGGTGCGCGTGTACGCGAACTGGGCGGTACCGTTGGCGACGAGACCGAGGATGAAAAACGTGAGGTAGAACTGTCCAATGCCGCCGTGCAGGCGACTGAGCGAAGCCAGTGCCAGCGCGAAGACAAAGATCGATGGCAGGATGATGCGGCGCGGCGGGAAGCGGTCCAGGAGCATGCCAATGAACGGAGACACCAGCGCGACGGTGATTGCGGCGATGGCGAACGTGCCGTCGATCGTTTCACGTTTCCAGCCGAACGCGGCATGCAAGGGGTTGAGAAAGAGGCTGAAGGTGTAGGGCACGATGGGCGCGAAGCTTGTCATCACGCCTATGAATGCAGCCGACGCTACGCTCCAGCCGGGATACCGAGCGGAGCTCTCGTCCGTTACTACGGCGGAAGTGTTACGCATTTGCGGCCTTGTCGTTTTGTTGTGGCGGCTGTTCGCGACTGTAGCCTTCCCGCGCCATGCGCGCGCCCAGCCTTGTGAAGGCTTCTTCCGAGACCATTTTGACGCCGTTGGCGGAGACGAAACGGTTGTAGAAGTTGAACAGAGCGCAGACCGAGATGGCGTAGTAGATCGAAGCGTCATCCCAGCCGGCAGCTTTGAGAACGTCGTGGTCCTGTTGTGCGATCGAGCCAGAGTCGAGGGTGACCTTTTGTACGAAACGCAGGAGCGACTTGTCCTTGTCTTCCAGGGGCGAAGTTTCGAGATCGTGCAGCACGCTCCAGACGAGTTCTTTGTCGCTGTAAAGATGAGCGGCAACGGCGGCGTGAGCATTCATGCAGAAGTCGCAGCGATTGAGAGAGGACGTATATGCGGCTATGAGTTCGCGCAATGCGGGAGTGATAGGCGCCTCGTTGAACATCAGCTGCTGCGAAAGTTCGCAGAGGTGATACGACGCCATGGGATGGAACGCGAGAATGTTCCAGATACCCCAATACTCGGCGCCGGTTTTGGTCGCCGCGGCAATGGCGTCGGCGTAGGGGCCGGGCTTTGGATTGGCTTCGACGTCTGCCAGAAAGATGCGGTCACCGGCCATGGTTGGAATCCTCCTCGAAGAACTTCAGCATCTCCTGCGAGGGCAAGCCGAAGGCGTTCACGACGCGGTTGAACGAAGCAAAGAGCGCAGTGACGTGGATTGTTTCCGCGATCTGCAAATCGGTCCAACCTGCTGCGCGCATGGTGTGAATGTCTGCGGGCGTGATGGCCTGCGAATCCACTGTGACTTTCTTCGCGAACTGGAGCAGGGTACGCTGTTCTTTTGTGATTGCAGGTGAATCGGTGTTGCAGGCGAGTACTGCCTGGAGCGCGCGGGCAGTCCCGCCGTTGGTGCGAAAGGAATGGGCATGGCTATCCGTGCAGTATGCGCATGCATTGATGGCGGAGACGAACGTGGAAATCAATTCCTTGTTCTGGCGACCAAGTGCGCCGTCAACAAATAGCATCGACTTGGCGAGGCCCATCATGTGTTCGAGCAGGGGTGGATGGGTGGCGAAGCACTGGAGTATGCCCGGCACGCGGGGTCTCCCGAACCCTTCGCGGAACTTCTGGTAGAGCTCTTTTACATCCTCTGAAGCGAACGTTTCGTCTACTACTGCGAGGTTTGCCGCTTTGATCGGCGGGGTTGCCGGTGTTTTTGGAAGCTGGGCAGTCTGTGAGGTTGTCATGTCTCTAGAACTCCAGACGCGCGGCGAACTGGAAGGCGCGGGCGCCTCCGGAACCGAAGAAACCGCCGGCGATCTGGTCCGGGCGATAGAAGTTGGTCTGGACGGGTGTGGCCGCTGTGTAGGGGCTGATGGAGATATTGCGCCCGGCGAAGTTGGAGTTATCAGAGCCGCGAACATTGACCTGGTTGAACATGTTGAACCCCTCTCCGATGAGGCTGAGTTGGAGGTTGTCATGGAAATGGAAGTCTTTCCTGAGCCGAGCATCGAGCGAACTGAAAGGGCTGAAGAAATTGACACCGCCGGGAACATTTGCGAGCCGGCCCCCGGCCAGGCAAGGAGCCGCGGCGGGGCAGGCAGGCAGCGAGTTCCAGCGGTTGATAGCAGTGTTGAGCTGGTCGCTGTTTCTGATTTCGCGTCCTAGCGCGTTGCGGGGCAGGATAGGCAGGCGCGAACCTGTGGCGGAGAGATACGTGTCGGCCGGGACGCCCGACCCGAACGTGTAGAGCGGAGCAAAAGAGAACCCGAGAGGCAGGTGTGCGACCCCATAGATTGTGATGCGATGGCGTTCATCGGTCAGGGCGTAGCCCTTCTCCTTGCGCAGGCCGGAGGTGCCTTCGGTGAGGTTCACCTGTTCGTCCTTGTTGTTGTTTTCGAGCTGGTCGTCGTCGGAGTAGTCGAAGGTTTTGGAGAGCGTGTAGCTGATGTTCAGGTCGTAACCGACGCGGCCAAGGTGGCCGGAGCGACGGCCGAAGCTTACGAGCAGACCGTCATACCAGCTCTTTGCGGACGAGTCGATGATGGTGACGCTGTCGGAAATGCCGGAGAGGGGATCGGTGATGATGCAGAGCTGGTTGCCGCCGGGGCATTTGACGTAAGGCGAGGTGGAGGTTGTGTTGCGCAGCAGGCTTCCGATGAGCTGCCGGGTGCCGAAGACATGCAGGCCATCCGCGCTGACTGTCCAATCGTGGCCTACCTGTTGCTGCGCCCCCATGGAGAATTGCTGGAACAACGGATGGTGTGAGTTCGCTCCAAGGGCGACGATGCCAACGCCGCCGGTCTGGTGAGGGCCGCTGAAGGCGTTCGCGATGGTCGGGCTGGCGCTGGAGAAATGTGAGCCGGGAGCGAAGCAGAGGTCCAGGCTCGCGGGCGCGGGGATGCCTGGGTTGGTGCAGGTCGAGCCCGCGTATTGCGTTACTGTGAGGGCGCGATCGTTCTGGAGCAACTCCTTCGAACCAGCCTCGAGGGTGATGCGGTCGTAGTAGATTCCGTAGCCGCCGCGAATGGCGGTGCGTCCCCGTCCCCACGGGTCGTAGACGAATCCAACGCGCGGGCCGACGTTGTTGGCGTCCGGGTCCTTGTGGAGGGGAAGGACGTTCGCCATCCATGTGCATGGCTGGGTGGGAACGGAGGTGAGGTTGGGGCAGGGAGCGTGGGCTGCGCTCTGTCCGGTTGCGTTGGAGTCATACTCCCAGCGCAGACCGAGGTTGAGGGTGAGCCTGGACGAGAGGCGCCAATCATCCTGAGCATAGAGCGCGGTGTAGTTGTTGCTGATGCGTGGGATCGGGACGGGGATGACGGGCGCGGTGCTGTGGATGCCAACCGCGACGGGAATATCGAGATCGTTGACCACGCCGTCTCCGTTGAGATCCGCGAAGCCGAAGTCGGAGACGAGGATGACCGTTCCGGTGCCGAAGACGTTAATCTTGCCGGTGGCGCGGTAGTGCTGAAACTCAGCGCCGAAGTGCATTGTGTGGCGACCGATGGCGGTTGTGAAGGCGTCGCGAAACTGGATGCGATCGAGGTGAGTGGCCTGAGGAAGGTTGAAGTTTGCGCCGTCGGCGAGGTCGGGGAAAATGAGCTCGTTGGTGAGATTGAGCTTGGGGTTTGTGAGCGACTGGTTTTGTGAGAAGGGCGGCAGATCGTTGTAGAAGTTATCGAAGTGAACGGAGAAATCGTTGCTCCCATTTGTGCCGAGGATTCGCGTCCACGTGGCTACGGCCGAGTTGTAGCGATTGAGCGCGTTCTGACGCTCTGCCGCGGTAGAGAGCGGAGTTGCCTGGGCTGCCGTAGCCTGCGCCGTGTCGGTTGAGCGATTGAAGCTGTAGCGCAGACTGAAGAGATTTGAGTCATTCAAATGATGGTCGAGGCGGTTTGAGAAGAGGAGATCGCGCAAGGGTGCGGCGGCCGAGGTGTTGATGATGGTGCCGTAGGGGGGCGCTGCGGAGAAGACGCGCGTACCGCTCTGGAGAGCAGCGTTCTGATTGCGATATTCCACCGAGGAGAAGAGGAAAGTCCTGTCCTTCAGCAGCGGGCCACCGATTGAGCCTCCGAATTGTTCGCGGTCGAATCGCGGCACAGGCTGAGAGCGATCGAACGTTGCGGGAAGGCCCTGAAGGTGGCGATTGCGTTCGAAGAAGAAGGCTGAGCCGTGGAACTTGTTGGTTCCGGAGCGGGTGACGATGTTGATGATGCTGTTTCCGGAGCGTCCCACCTCGGCCGTGAAGCGTGCGGTGGCGATCTGGAATTCGGCAACAGAATCTTCGGGGAGATTGGCCAGGGTGCCGCCGACGACTTCGTCGTTGTTGTCTCCACCGTCGATGGTGATGTTGCCCCCGCGGCCGAAGCTCCCGGCTGAGCTTACTTCGACGGTGTTCGTCTTCGTGGGATCGAAGTTTGCAGCGGGGCGGTTGCCAGGGATGAGGAACGCGAGTTCGAGGAAGTTTCTGCCGTTCAGCGGAATGCTGGCAATGGTGGGCGCCGTAATTTGGCCCTGCAGAATCGACTGCGTGAGTTCTACCGGCGAGTTCGCTGAAGCTACATCCACACTGGCAGCCACCGCGGGGTGAAACGTGGTGTCGAGCGTCGTGGTCTTTCCCGCTTCTATTTGGATATGCGGGTACCGCATTTCGCCGAAGCCAGTTGACCGCAGCACAACGTTATAAGGGCCCGGGGTGAGGTTCGGCAGGATAAACGCGCCGTCAACATTTGACCGCCCCTCGCGCACTGCCCCTTGCGCCTCACTGGTTGCTGTGACCTGGACACCCTGAATACGAGCACCGCTTGGGTCCTTGGCTATGCCCTCGATCGATCCTGTGGGCAGCTGGGCATTCAATGTCATTGCAAGTGCAGCCATGCACAAGGCTACGGCGGGACGGATCAATAGCATCGCTTGACTCTCCACAAAGGCAGTTCTATAAAATACGGCGGCCAAGGGCACGCTCATTTGTTGTTGTTTGTTACACGCGAATGCTACGGATTGTGGCGAACTTTGTCGTCAACCTTTAGTTGGAGAAATGCTTGCACCTATCGCGCTGGAGCGCCGGCGTTTATCCTGTTCTCGCCATCGATCGGCGGAGGAGAAGAAATGCCACATATTAAACTTCCTGAAGGACTTCAGGGCATCCGCAGCGCTATGGCGTTCCGACCGGAAACAGCAAAGCCTCTGAACGAACTTGCCGAAGCGCTATTGCACGCGCCCAATTCATTGCCTCAAGCGGATCGCGAACTCATCGCCACGTATGTCTCGCATCTTAACGACTGCTACTTTTGCCAGACGGTTCACGGGGCGATTGCTGCTGCATGTCTGAACGATGACTACGACCTGGTGAAACGAGTGAAGGCCGATTTTCAAGCCGCCGAAATCTCCGACAAACTAAAGGCATTGCTAATCATCGCCGCGAAAGTTCAGAAAGGTGGCAAGAACGTCACATTCGCGGACGTCGAAGCCGCTCGCGTCCAAGGCGCAACTGATACCGAGATTCATGACACCGTTCTAATCGCCGCAGCCTTCTGCATGTACAACCGCTACGTTGACGGGCTCGATACGTGGCAACCCCGTGACGAAGCCCTCTATTTGGAACGCGGCAAAAGAACTGCGCGCGAGGGCTATGTAGAAATGAGCAAGGAGTACATACCGCCGCTGCCTGATCGATAGATAACTAAAAGCGGGGACGAGCACCACACGGTAATGTGCCGAAGTTGACCTTCGCTTTGTTGGGCAACTTGGCGGTGGCCAAAACCATTCCGACGTTTTTATTTCGTAAGCCGCACCTTGCGGAACAGCTGGGACGTCGAGATCCAGCTTTGATTCTTCGAGGTTTACGGGGTGGCGTTTTCGAGGCCGTTTGAGACGGCGACCGAGGAGGTTGCAGCGTGCTCCTTCATCACGCGGTGGATAGCCACGCTGTTCAGCCATCTGACGGATGTCGTGGAGCTGGGTTAGGTGCAGCATTACTTTAAGAAGTTTGTCTACGCTACGGAGCCTGAAGTGCGCCAAAAGGTCCTCGATATCGTTCCAGCCGAGACGCGCAGGGTGCTTCAGGCTCAATGAGCCAAGACCTCCGAAACGTATCCGGGAAGCACCTCAACAGACTTCAATACAGGCATGGACCTCAGAGGGCTCGCCCGTGTATGTATCAGTATTTGATTCGTAGTAGCGCATCTGCTGTGAGCAGCAGATGATCCGGGGGAAAGCGGTTGAACCACGTTTTATGCTGTATCCCAAAAATGACAGAATTGGCCATAATGATTGCGAACTCTGGTGCAAGACGACGATTGACGGTCTCGTGGAAACATCCTGTGGAGTTTCTTACAAATACCAGGGACTGTTGATGACCATTATTCGCTGATTGCCCCTGGCCAGCAAAAGGAGCTTCAACACTTGGGCTCTCTGGTTGTGTAGGGAGCCTGCCACCACCGCCTGACGACAAGCTCAGGATGAGCACCGCGTTCTGACCCTCGGGGTGCTCACGAGCGTCAGGACTTTTCAATCAATCTATGTAGGACGCCGAAAGTTCCAGCCTGAAACATGACGCCTAAGCTCAACGCGATCAGCACCGCTGGGGCGACTACGCGCCCGTAACGGCGTATGGGTGCTCCGAGCCTGGGGTGATTGACAATCCAATGGCCAAGCAAGCACCAGGCAGCCGTCATGATGAAGAAAACCAGGACAATCAGGGCAATTTCCATTCTGGTGTGGATGGCAAACGCGGGAGTATATATCGCAATGTTGTCTGCACCGTTCATTACGGTGACCAGAACAACAGTCGCGATTCGACCATGACCTCTACCTGCGGGCGGGGCTGTCTCGTGGTCTTCGGCATTGGGACGTTGGCGAAAAAGTTCAACCAGGCGCCAGGCGCCGATGATGATGGGCGCGATGGCCACCAAGCCCAGATAACGCAGCGGAAGCAGCGCGGAGGATAGTGAGGCGACAACGCTGACAGCCAACAGGAGTGTGATTCCCGTGTACTGCCCGACGACAATCTCGGCAACACGGAATCTCGCATCGGCGAAAAAGGCGACCAACACGAAGATGTCGTCGATATTGGTCGATGCAAAAAGCACGATGGCAATGCTGAACAGTCCAACCATGACTTCGCTTTCGGGCGAGTGTGAAATGAAGATGTCTACTTCAAAACTCCAGCTTCTGAATGAAGATATACATTAATTTTGCTCCGCGGGCAGCGAATAAATCCGAGCCTGTGTGTCGCTGTGAACCGATCGCGCGATGCGGGCAGCCCTGCAATAATCCCTTCTCTAAACAACTGTTATGAACTCCTGACGAATTCTTCATGGGTTCCTTATGTATAACCCGCTACGTTTAGATATCCGATTCGCTGGCTACAGATTGCGTTCTGTAGCTCGATACGAGATCACCGGTCAAAGAACCGGAAGGGCGGCGTTCGTATTTACGGGTCTGGATAAGCGCACTCATCTCGATTCATGAGTTCGTTCTTTCAGGCAGACCAGAGCGTTGGCTAGGGCACTAAGGCACAGCGAGTTTGAATCGAGAGAGAGGCTTGTATGTATAAGAAATATTGGATGGCCATCATAGCAATTGGAGCAATGATTCCACTCGCATGCCAGGCACAAAGCGCCGAAGCGGCCGTGAAAGACACTACCGCGCAAACTGACTCGCGGCCGTCCGCGAGCGGTCCTCAGGATGCTGCGACGCTGCAGAAAGAGCTTGATGCGATGAAGGCCAGGATCGCGCAGCTCGAAGCTGCTATGAAGGCTGCGGCGGCGAATCCTCCCGTAGCGGCAGCGCAAACGCCCGCGCCCGCTGAAAGCACGAAGGCGGCACCTGTACCGGGGATCACGGAACCCGCTGCACCCGTAATCGATGCAGAAGTTACAACCAAGACGGCACCTTTTTCAGAGAGCGACTGGACGTGGCTGAATGGCAACCCGCGCACCAAGGATACCCCGCTGGCAACTAAATACTTCACGCCGGAATTTCGCGCAGACGCTAACTATATTCTCGACTTCAACCATCCCAAAGACGACACCATGGGAGGTTCCACCGAGTCATTTCGATCGGACGAAGTGCAATTGGAGCAATTGAGTTTCGGTGGCGACCTGCGGGTTAACAATGTTCGCGGGAGATTTCTGACGATGTTCGGCCTGTTTGCCACCACCACGCCCCG
Organism: uncultured Acetobacteraceae bacterium; assembly: GCA_964658125.1. Lineage (GTDB taxonomy): Bacteria > Acidobacteriota > Terriglobia > Terriglobales > Acidobacteriaceae > Granulicella. Next base: position 10,125 of record CAZZYB010000084.1, read on the forward strand.
CAACGACGCTACTCCGAGCCGCGGGCAATGGGACCTGACCGACGCTTACAAATATGTCTCGGAAGCCTGGGGCGGATATCACTTCGACGTTCAGCACGGCTTGAATGTAGACGCGGGTATATTCGTGTCCTACATTGGTTTATTTAGTTACTACAACTTCGACAATTGGACTTATCAGCCCTCCTTCGTATCGTCGAACACTCCGTGGTTCTTCAACGGGGTACGCGTGCAATGGTTTCCAACTTCCAAACTTAAAATAGAGCCGTGGTTCGTCAATGGCTGGCAGTCGTATGGCAGAGCGAATGGCAAGCCCGGTCTTGGCGGCCAGATACTCTACCGCCCCAGGCCTTGGATATCGCTGGTCTTCAACAACTACGGCCTGGGTGAGGATGTGGTCGGCAACCCGAACCGCCATCGTATACACACGGACGATAGCGTTGAGATCAAGTATTACGATAAACCGGCTAAGTTTTTGGACAAGGCGGCCGTCAGTGTTACGGGCGATCTGGGTTGCGAAATGGGGGGCGGCGTAAGCTGTGCCGGCAACCATGCGGGCGGTCCGAAGCAGGCTTTTCTCGGCTACATGTTCTATAACCGGTTCTGGTTCAAGAAGGACTTGTACGGTCTAACGATCGGGGGCGGCCAGTTGAACAATCCCGGACGGTATCTAGTTCTGATTCCGCCGATAAATGGGGCAACGGCAACTACAGGAACGCCGTACTACACCGAAAATCCCGGCGATCAATACCATGCCTACGATACCACTGCGACGTTCGACTACATGCCGAACCAATTCATTACGTTCCGTTCGGAGATAGGATATCGTCACGCAGACCAGCCGTATTGGACAGGCCGCGGTGGTATTACTCCTCCTGGAGGCAACAATGGACAGCCCGGGCAGTTTGCCTGCGCTACCGGTGCGGCTTCTGGAGCGAGCGATCTTCCGACTGCGGAAGTGAACTGCGGAGGTGGCAGGAGCAGCGTGTGGTTCCCCGACCTGCGCACCGGTCAGGTCGCAGCCACGATGGCCATCATGGTCAAGTTCTAAGGCCCGAGGTGGGTCATCCCCTTGAGAGGGATGACCCATTTGCCGACTTATGAACGAGCA
>CAZZYB010000085.1:0-11170 GCA_964658125.1 uncultured Acetobacteraceae bacterium
AAGGCGTGTACTTTATCGGCGTCACGTCGCGGATGCTTTTGGACTTTGAAAAGGCCTCTGCTTCTCTCACTGGACGCGCCTCAGTACGCGACCTCCTTGTGGCTCCTATCGATGTCTCAGTCGTTCGAGCGCTGTGCAACACCTTCTTTGCGATTCAACTTCAATTTACGGTGTTTCATGAGCTGGGCCATATTTTCCACGCTCATCGCGATGCGCGTGCATTCCGTGAAGAATACCGGTTGTCCCCCATGGATAAGCTGCTGCTCCTCTATCCAGACCAAGACCTTGAGCAAGCCAAAGAGTTTCTGGCCGATAGGTATGCAGTGAGGACGCTTCTCGCAGACCTCATCGCGACAACGACTGGAGCTTCCATGCATGCTCAGATCGCCTCCGCGCTGCCCCAAGATGAATGCATTTTCTGGCTTATCCTGCTTTCAGTCGGTTCGTCGTTTTTCTTTGGTCCAAGCGACCGATTTCATCCCCCGCTTGCTCGCAAAAGAGATCATCCGTTCGATCTGGCCCGTTTGAACATCGTCATGCGTAGCATGGTTGAAACGAGTCAGTCCGCCGGACGCACCGATCTTGCTGAGTGGGCTTCCTCGACGCAAAACTTCGAATGGGTTACAGCCTGCATTCAAGATGCAGCTTCGATGGAAACTAAACGTGAGGACTGGATCGCTCAAGGTCACTACTTGAAGACCGATCTCGGCCGCGACTACTTGGATATCATCTACAACGAAAAGGGTGTCGTGACGGAGGACATGGTCGAGACTTGGTGGAAGGTTCAACCGAGCGATGTACCAACCGCAGAATGAAGGTATCGGCTGTGCCGGGGCTCAGCGAACTACTAGCTACCTAGCCTGACCCGACGATCAACTGTTGCTAACAGGCCAATGCACTCATCAAGGGAGGATTGAGCCGACCCGAAACATTAGTCCTGTGAAACGCCTTTCTAGCCAGGAAGCGTTTGGCGCGAGAGGACGATTCGCACGGCACCACTTCCATAGGGGTCTGGGTACGTCATTTGGGAAATCCCCATCAATCTAGACGCTAATGACCTCAAGCGGCAATCTGGTGCACGTAGTAGGGCATCTCTTTTTCCGAGAGAATTTCTTCGAGCCGCTCCTTACTCGTTCCTGCGGGATTGAGCCATTCTGACAAATATTGTTCCTGAAGACTGATGATCGTACGTTGATGGCCGGTGGCTGCTACCTCCGGCGTCGGCGCATCGGTGATTGCGGCAAAAGAATATAGGTCTGAAGAACCCTGCCTGCTCCAGCGATCCCAAACGCACGCTACCAACATATCTCTGGACGGCTTCGGATCGAATTCCAGGACGAGATTCTTCTCTTTCTCGTCAGGCGCCAAGTTACGGTGTTCGTAGAGATGAAGCGGAACGTTCTCATAAAACCCGCTGATGACCATGACCGCGTGTTTACGCCCGTAGACCTTGTTCCAGTAGTCATCGAGGCTGTCGCGGCGAGCGTTGTAAGTACCTGGGAATCGTCTGTCGTAGTCCGCGGGCTTGCCAGCTAACCGGCACGCATAGCGCATGGGGCGAATGATCGTCCTGCCGTTCTCCGATATGAGAACGGGAGCGTACATCATGGGAAAGATGCGAGCGTCCTCATTGTTTGGCTCGGTCCTTCGGAGGTCCGCAAGCCGGTCTAAGAACATCTGACTCTTGTTCGTCGCGATCCGAACATCTTCTCTAGCCTTCTTGGTTTCCTTCTTCGTGAGCGATTCCTCGGCCCTCGCAAGCCGCCTGCGCTGAACGAAAACTTCGTTCTCCCACTCCGCCTTCTTACTTCTAAGATATTCAGCGATGTAGCTGGCTGTTCTCTGTTGAACATCGGTCACTGGATTTTGGTAATTGCGTTGCAGGTCGCGAGCGACCTTGATGTCTTCACCCTCGGAGCGACGCTTAAAAATGTCTTCAAAGGACTCCCAATCCACTTCGGCTCCGTGCTGGCGGGACAGATGATCGAATTTTTGTTTCACTCTGGCGGAAAAGCACATTGGAATATTTTAGGCTTTTGAATCGCTCGTGGTCGGCCTTATCCCGACGGACCGGAACCAGAGCATCGGTGACCATTTGGATACAACGGGTCTGATGTCAAAAAAGAACTGAGACTTTGTTTTCTTACAGATAGATCTCTTCTGCACCACGATCGGTGCGATTTGCGTTTGACACCACAGGTACCCGCTAGGCGAAGATATGGCGAAGAGAGTTCTTCATGCCTTCGTCGTCCGCAGTTCGGCTCCAGATTGAATCTGCCCTAGCCCAGAAGATCCCTTCGGCGCTTACTCCGATGCCTAGGATGGTGCGGCCAACGGCGGCAACGGGCATCGAGGCTCTGGACGACGTCCTTCGCGGTGGTCTGCCCATTGGCGCTCTGAGCGAGGTCGTCGGCCCTGAATGCTCTGGTCGAACTTCGCTGGCGCTCTCCTTTCTGGCACAAACAACCCGGGCGGGCAAAGTATGTGCCTGGATCGATGTCTCCAACTCCTTTGACCCTCTTTCGGCATCGGCCAGCGGCGTCGATTTGAAAAGATTGCTTTGGGTGCGGTGCGGAATTCAACCCGATCGTGTTCGTCCGGCCAGCCGTGAATTCGCCCTACCTGAAAAGTATCTCGTTCCAGCGACGATTATGAAGGGACTACACGGGGGCGGTTTTGGACCGCACCCCAGAACTGAAGCCAACGGGCTTTCGCATGCCGTCGTCGGCTTGTTGCGGCCTGAGACGATAGCTCCCCGCTGCGCGGCGCCTCAACGCTCCATTCGTCAAAAACAGGAAACCTTGGAACCAGCTAGATATCCGGCGGTAGCCGCCCCTAGCAAGCTACCTACGTACTCGTCTAAGCCGTGGTCGCGAATCGAGCAAGCACTGCGGTCAGCCGACCTTCTCCTTCAGGCTGGCGGCTTCGGTGCCATCGTGCTGGACATGGGCAGCTTGGCCGCGGAGTTCGCTTCCCGAGTGCCTTTGGCAACATGGCATCGTTACCGGCTCGCAAGTGAAAGAACACAGTCGAGCATTTTGCTGCTGACGCAACACTCATGCGCGAAGAGTAGCGCGGAACTATTGCTCCGCCTTCAACCCGCGAGCGCTATTTGCGATGAAGTCACCGTCTTCACTGGCATTGAACCGCAAGTCGAAGTGGCGCGGCAACGATTCACTCAAACGGAAAGCAACATCGTTTCGATACGAAAGCCACCACAAAGTGTGAATACCGCTTACTGGCAAAGCCGAACGCCATGGGCGGTACAAAGATGAGCAAATCTACGGAATTATTTGCTTGCCTTTATGTGAAGGAGCTCCCTGCCCAGGCGCTGCTGCGGCTAAGGCCCGACCTGCATTCGAAACCGTGTGTCGTCATGGAAGGCGAAGCTCCCAGTCAACACGTCTGTTCCCTGAACACGAAAGCCAGACTCCTGGGAATGCAACAATCGATGACACGGGTCGAGGTGGATACTTTCGAGGATCCAGTGGTTCTGTCTCGTTCCGCGTTGTCGGAGAACGCAGCGAAGTCGATTTTGCTGGAATGCGCGGGCACGTTTTCACCGCGCGTAGAAGATCGCAGCGAAGCTACTACGTTCCTCTGCGGCATAGATATCACAGGAACAAACAGCTTATTCGGCCCACCCGAGATGTTAGCGCGGAGTCTGCTCCAGCGAGTTCGCGGCTTGGGGATTTCTGCGTCGGTGACGATCAGCAACAATCTTCACGCGGCCGTTTCGCTCGCGACAGGATTACCACCCCGCATTGCGGTTCAAGTGATCCCTGCAGGTGATGAGGCTGCAGCGCTGTCTTCCTTGCCTTTGTCCGTGCTCGATCTCAGCGAAAAGCAAGCTGAGACGTTTGCCCTGTGGGGCATACATACGCTCGGCATGTTGGCTGCCCTTCCGGAGGCCGAACTTGTTGCTCGGATGGGCCAGGCCAGCCGACGTCTGCGGCAATTGGCGCGCGGTGAACTCCCTCACCTCTTTCAGCCTGTCGAGCCGATCTTCACTCTCGAAGAGCGGATGGAACTTGATGCGCCATTAGATGTTCTGGAATCTCTGCTCTTCGGCATCGGCGTCATGCTCGATCAACTCATTCTTCGCGCTAAGGCGCGTATTCTGGCGCTTGCGTCTGTCACCGTGACTCTCTCGGTTGACGGCGGTGGCATCCACACTCGCACCGTCCGGCCTGCACTTCCATCGACCGACAAGCAGCTCTGGATCAAGCTGCTGCATCTTGACCTCGACGCCCATCCGCCTCCGGCAGCGATTTTAGCTGTCGCACTTCGTGCGGAATCGGGAAGCACAAGCAAGTTACAGCTCGGACTCTTCTCTCCCCAACTGCCCGAAGCATCGCGCCTTGATGTGACGCTCGCTCGTATCCGGGCGGTAGTCGGCGAGGAAAACGTGGGCTGCGCGGTATTGCAGGATAGCCACGCGGCGGAAGCATTTCGGATGGAACCGTTCACCGTACCCACCGGTGATTCTCTTGTGTCGCCAGTTCCCCAGCCTCGCGCCTCGATGCGCCAACTTCGACCATGGGAACTCGCTTCGGTCACGTTACAAGACGGTCGACCGACGATCTTCTACTTCCGCGAGAGACGTTACACAGTCGAGCACGCTTATGGGCCTTGGAACGTGAGTGGCGATTGGTGGAACTCCAGTCTGTGGGGCTTCGAGCAATGGGATCTTGTAGCTCGCGCGCAGGACGGCGCGATGCTTTGCTGTTGCACGATGCGCGATGTTCTGCAAAATCGTTGGCATACGGCGGCGCTCTATGACTGAACACTACATAGAGTTACATGCCGCCAGTGCGTTTTCTTTTCTAGAAGGCGCTTCGCAACCTGAAGGACTGATTGAGCGGGCCGTCGCATTGCAAATGCCGGCCATCGCCCTGCTGGATCGGAACGGAGTCTATGGTTCTGCGCGATTTCACACCAGCGCGAAGCGAAATAATGTCCGGGCACACGTGGGCGCGGAAATCGCAGTGTCGAGCTTCGGATTGCGGCTTGCGCCTCCGTCATGGCTGCCGCATCAACATCAACCCGAACCCGCCCGCTTGCCGCTCTTGTGTGAGTCGCGCGAAGGTTATCAAAATCTCTGCCAACTGATAACGCGTTTCAAAATGCGAGAGACAACAAAGCAGGAAGGCGCCGCCAACCTCGTCGACCTGCAAAGCTACTCCGCGGGTTTGGTTTGCCTGACGGGCGGAGATGAAGGGCCCTTGGCAGCCGCACTCATGCGCGGGGGAGAACCGGCCGGGCGCGAAGCCGTCGAGGGCCTTATCCGTATCTTCGGACCACATAGCGTCTACGTTGAGGTTCAACGGCATAACGAACGCGAGGAGGAGTGGCGCAATCAGGCCGCAATCCGTATCGCAAAATCTCTCAAGCTGCCCGTGCTGGCAACGAACGGCGTGCGTTATGCCACCGCTTATGACCGCGAAATCCTGGATTTATTCACATGTGTTCGTAATCATTCGGAGCTTGACCATGCTGGGCGATTGCTCTCGATGAATAGTCAGCGGCATCTGCGCCCGGCGAAGGAGATGACTGCGCTGTTCCGCGATGTCTCCGGCGCGACGGAGAACACTGTGACACTTTCGTCGCGGCTGAAATTCGAGTTGAGTGACTTGGGCTATGAATTCCCACGCTATCCAGTCCCTGACGGCGAGACCATGGACAGCTTTTTGAGGAAGCGCGTCGATGAAGGAGTCGTACGCCGGTATGGCCCGAAGCGCGATGCGGGTCTCCTCGAAAGAGCGAAAAAACAGGTCATCCATGAGCTGGAGCTCATCGCCAAGCTGGGCTTCGCGGGATACTTTCTGATCGTTTGGGACATTGTAAATTTTTGCAAGCGCCACGATATCCTGATTCAAGGCAGGGGGAGTGCGGCAAATTCCGCTGTCTGTTATGCGCTTGAAATCACCGCCATCGATCCGGTCGGGATGGAACTGCTCTTTGAACGATTTCTGAGCGAGAGTCGGGGCGAGTGGCCAGACATCGATCTCGATCTTCCCTCCGAAGATAAGCGCGAGCAGACCATTCAATACGTCTATCAACGCTACGGAGAACTTGGCGCGGCTATGACGGCGAACGTTATCACCTATCGTGGCAAGTCCGCTGCGCGTGAAGTCGGGAAGGCACTGGGCTTCGACCAGGAATCGTTGACACGGTTGACCAGCTTGGTAAGCCACTTTGAATGGCGCGGCCCGACGGACACAATGGCACACTCATTTCAGAACGCGGGCTTCGATCTCAAGCATCCACGCATCGCCAAGTACCTCGAACTCTGCATGCGTATGCAGGACTTCCCACGGCATCTTGGTCAACACTCTGGAGGCATGGTCATTTGCCAGGGACATTTGAACTCGATCGTTCCGCTAGAGCGCGCTTCCATGCCTGGTCGGACAGTTGTCCAGTGGGATAAGGAAGACTGCGCCGATCTGGGCATCATCAAAGTGGACCTGTTGGGATTAGGCATGATGGCGGTTCTCAAAGATTGCCTCGAACTAATCCCCAAGCATCACGGAGACAGAGTCGATCTGGCGCAATTGCCGGAGGACGGCGAGGTCTACCGCACCTTGCAGCGTGCGGACACCGTAGGGATGTTTCAGGTAGAGAGTCGCGCGCAAATGGCTTCCCTGCCCCGGAATAACCCGGAGAAGTTCTATGACATCGTGGTGCAGGTCGCGATCATTCGACCAGGGCCAATCGTAGGCAAGATGATGCACCCTTACATGCGGCGACGCCAGAAGAAAGAAGATGTCACGTACCCGCACCCTTCTCTGGAGTCGACACTGAAACGTACGCTGGGGGTACCACTCTTCCAAGAGCAACTACTGCGGATGGCGATGGTGGTCGCTAACTTCACAGGCGCGGAAGCCGAAGAACTCCGCCGTGCAGTCGGAATGCGTCGCTCTTGGGAGCGTATGAAAAACCTCGAAGGAAAGCTGCGCGCAGGCATGACAGCGAACGGTCTCGATGTTGCCACGCAGGAAAACATCATTCAGAACATTAGCTCATTCGCTTTATATGGCTTTCCCGAATCTCATGCTGCCAGCTTCGCCTTGATCGCGTATGCGTCTGCATACTTCAAAGTGAAATACTTGGCTGCCTTCACCTGCGCAATACTTAACAATCAGCCGATGGGTTTCTACTCCCCTGCCGTCCTCGTAAAAGACGCTCAGAGGCACGGTCTTCGGATAAAGCCGATTGACGTTCAGATTTCTGAATGGTCGTGCACGATTGAGCATGAGACCGACGAAAGTCTGTCTCTTCGGATGGGGCTCGGATATGCGAAAGGCCTGCGAAGGCAGGCTGCGGAGGCCGTCACCTCTTCTCGGGCGCAACACGGTGCGTTTCTATCGACAGAAGATCTCGTGGCCCGCGTGCCGCTGCTCAATCGGAAAGAACTGACATTGCTCGCCCGCGTTGGCGCTCTCAATGAGCTAGACGGAATCGAGCATCGCCGCGATGCGCTTTGGCAGGTCGAACGCGCCGGCAAGTTGGAAGGCCCGTTGCTCAGACAGAATGGTGAACTCCTGCGCGAGGACGCTGGCAGTTTGCCGCTGAGGCAGATGACCACAGAGGAGCGATTGATTGCTGATTATTCCGGGACTAGCCTAACAATCGGGAAACATCCGATGGCCTACCGGCGCGTGGATCTGAGGAGGCAACAAATTCTTTCCGCCGAAGACCTGAGAAATAGGCGAGATGGAGAGTACGTCAAGACGGCGGGATGTGTGATCGCACGGCAGAGGCCGGGGACTGCACAAGGATTTATCTTTTTATCGATGGAAGACGAAACTGGCATCGCCAATGTAATCGTCACGCCCGACCTCTATGAACGGCAACGGCTGATCGTGACCAACAGCAAGTTCATTCTTGCGGAGGGCCTGCTGCAGAATCAGGACGGCGTGATCCATGTAAAGGCGACACGTTTGCAATCTCTCTCTGACCTAACCTTGGAGGTCCGTTCCCATGACTTCCACTAGTGGAGACCCCGAGATTGGTGGATATCGCCGCGACGTGGATTATCAAAAACTCGGTCCAGCTCTCGTCATCGCATCGAGCCTTGTGCTCGCGATCCGGACGGCCCGATGGAGCCCCACACACAGCGATGGTCTTGCTCATGTGGAGTGGGAGAAGGAAGTAGAACACAGCGTACGCATCGCGAAGATTGTGCTTTCCCACCTCACTGCGAGGAGCCCTGAACTCTTCCAAACCAAGGACGTGCCGTGGTATGTGGCTACGGACGCGGATGTACCAAAGTGAATCAATCGGTCCCTGACTATCGGATAGTTAGGTTAAGCTGGGATCACGGATCATGGCGCGGTGTGCTGGTATCCGCGGAATTGCCAGCTTGAAGCCAGACGTGTTCATGTCGACCTGCCCACAAAGACAGTCGATCACGTGGCGCATTTGATCGGCAGAAACTAGATAGTCCAGAACCGTCGAAAAACAGTCCCCGACTGCCACCTTTACCCACGATTTGAGACCCGACGATAGTGACATCCGCCGCGGATATCCAAGGAGGGCTGCATCAACCGACACTTCGAAGCACAATTCTGAACCCGCCGGCGGAATGTGCGACATATGGGTACATCAAATTTCTTGTACTGCAGCGAAGGCAGTAATCGAAGTAATACCACGCTCCCCCGCGAACTACTCTTCGTATGTCGCTTGGCGCGTTGAGATCTTCTCTTCCATCGAGAGCGTTATAGGGATAACCAAACTCCGGGCTGGCTCCGTTCCTACCCCACAGACTTCTTGTCCACTCCCACACATTACCTGCCATGTCAGCGAGGCCGTAAGGGCTATCACAGTCGGGACTGTGAGAGCCGACTTCAATCAGGCGGGACAGACCATTATCACGATAATTTGCACAAGATGGCTCGAATCCATTTCCCCACGGATATATACGTCCATCTGTCCCTCTCGCGGCCTTCTCCCACTCTGCCTCTGACGGGAGAGTTATTTCTTCATCGACGCGCAAAAAGCCCTGTTCTTTTGCTGCAAGTGTTAGCCAGGTACAGTACTCCATTGCCTCATACCACGAAACATAGGTCTTAGGGAGAGTTCGCTTCAGCCCAACATCTTCGGGAAAGCCCGGAGTTGTATCCTTCTTGAACAGTATCCAGTCTCCCAAAGTTACTGGAACTCTCGCAATCTTAAACTCCTTCAAGTGAACTTCATGTTGAGGCTGCTCCGCTGGCAGAGAATCAGGATCTGAATTCTTATCCGACCCCATGATGAACTTACCAGCGGCAATTTGACTAAACTGCGCGAGGAAATTTGCGGGTAATTTGTGACCCCTCCGGATCAACACTCGCGCTTTAACCGGGTTCGTGCCACGCTGCAAGCGCTCAGCTGCACACCTAACATTTGTGTCTGGATCGCAAGCTGCAAAGTATAAGTTAAGAAAGTTCGCCTCGGCAGCGGTGTTAAGACCTGTCCTAAAAAACTGCAGTTCGTTGATCCCATCTTCGCGAGAACCACTGTTTGCCGAGAGCAGATTGTAAGCCAAGTTGTGGAGGACGCTCGATTCGTCTGGAACGTTGTTGAAGCGTATATCAAACAGTTTGTTGAGATCTGACTTGCATGATCGTAGCCCATGCCTAAGCTTCCAAAGTTCTATTAGGTCGTCGACGCTCACATTCGGAACGTAACGTAGAGCGTCGAGAAGTAGCTCGACAATGTTGTTGCCGCTGCCATTTCCTGTGGTCGTATTTTGAGGGGAAATCGTTACGGAGCGTTCATTGGTTGCGGCGAACAGCATCCGATTATGCGGATCGGAGTGTTCCACCAAGAGGCATACGTTAGCAGGCAATTCTTCAATCAACTTGAGCAGGTCTATCTGAGATCTGGCGCTGTTCAAGATGGAGTTGTCTGTAACTAAAAAGAGTCGATCATGAAATTCCAGTACAGGCCCCAAATAAAAGGCCACAACGGGTGAGGAGCAAGCCACCTTTTCTAACTTTCTTATGACATCTGTGGGGCGATGTATGCGGAGTAAATCGCTTAACAGCGTCGAGGCTTCTGAGTCCTTCCGCTTGAGAACACCATCAAGACGCTTGGAAAGTCGATCCCTTCCGCTCAGATCGGATGGAGAGAGAAGCGTATTTCGGGGAGCAAAGACTATTGCTCTTGCGCGACTAATTGTCATGCTTGTCTGGGCTCTTAAGCTGAATTAGATTCCTCAATTGAAGTAGAGTATCGAGTAAAGTATCCAATTTTATTACCCATTCCTTTTGGGTTCGCCCGAGGTACCGTCTTTGATTGATGCTGAGGTCAGCCAGAGTGTTAAAGAAGAGAACAAGGAGGATTGATAGCTTCCCGTTATCGGGCAGCTGTTGCATCTCGTGCCATGTGTGTGGAAACTTTTCTAGGATACCCAGGGCGAGGAAAACTATAAGAGTGCAAGCAGAAATCATCACTCCTAAACGAACTTCGGAGAATGCTTTCTCTGTGGCTGCAGATTTTCCAAATATGAGACCCACTAGCGCCCACAGCACGTCGGCCGTCAAAACCGCAATTATGACAACTACAACAACAGCATTATCACCTACGAAGAAGGACATGTACGTCAGCGTGAAGGCATTCACAAGCAAGATCACGGCATCGCTCTTAAGAATTTTTCCATTCCTACGATGTTTGTAGGCTTTCCAATACGCCATATCTCCGAAGAAGAACCTTGCGATGAATACCAGGACAACTGGAAACATGAGAATGTCATAACGCCCAACATTGCCTGCCATTTGACGCTGGGCGAGAGACCGAAAACAATTACCGATTGCGAGTGCCATCACAACCTTGTAGAAATCGATAAAAGTTTCTACCGCATCCTTGAAATGCTGCGGGGCATCGATATCTTCATGACTGTTGGGCATCCCTAACGTAGTCGGCGCATCGTTTGGCATTTAATTCGCTCCGCAGTGCTCTCCTGAAAGTTGCGAAAACTGGGCGCAACGGGGACCTGCTAAGGCACCATCGTCTCAGCGACAGGATAGCGCAACTCGTGACCTCCGTGCCGAAGATGACCCGTTGCCGCACTTAATCTTCTCGGAGGTGTTGTCTACGGATTCGGCGGGGACTTGGAGCGAAGATTTTCGTAGCAAGCTCGAAAGCGGTCCTGCCGCGCATCCGGCGAGTTTAGGTCGATCCCGCG
>CAZZYB010000086.1:0-308 GCA_964658125.1 uncultured Acetobacteraceae bacterium
CAAACGTCCACGTCTTGTGGTGCGAGAACTTCACCAACCACGGCGCCGCGGACAGCAGGGAAGCCACCGCGGTCCCCATGCCCAGCAGCACCAGCACCGATGGCAGAGCGCAGCAGATCAGCGTGCTGAACGAGCTGAACAGCGAAAAATAGTTCAGCAGCGCCGCGCGCCGCGCCCTCTGTTCCGGCGCGAGAGAAACCGCCGCCGCCCTCATCGCGCCTCCGCAATCGTCCTGTACCGCAGCGTGTCGGACACCTTGCCCTTGGGCGCCTGCGGCAACACGCCGCTGACGGTGACGGTCTTCCCAA
>CAZZYB010000086.1:318-11104 GCA_964658125.1 uncultured Acetobacteraceae bacterium
ATCAGCGACGCCACGTCCGCACCCGCTCCGGCCAACGCATACCGGTCCTGGGTTCCAGACACCTCCAGAAACGGCGCGCTTGCCGTCCCCGTCAGTTTGCCTTTTACCACCACCTCGGCGTCTTTGTGCGTGAACCCGTTCTTCTCTACAGCCTGGTTGAACTGCCGCATCGTCGCCGTATTTCCCTCGATCAGCTTGATCGTCACCAGCCCTGTATTCAGGTCCACATCGACCGTGTTCACACCCTGGATACCTTTCATCGATACATGAATCGCATGCGCGCACGGTGCGCAATCCATCCCGAAGACAGTCAGGTTGACCTGCTCATACTGCGCCTGTGCCGAGATACAAACAACTGCCAGAAATCCTGCCGCAATAAAGTCCTTCATAAACATCCTTTCAGTGCGTTGCCGCGTGTGAGGAGTACTTGAGATAACTGAAATTGACCGCGAACCGAACATGCTCGCGCCCGTAAACTGACTCCGAAGCGTCCCGGAAGATCGGCCCTTGCACGCCGCCCGAAATAGCAATGTTCTTGAAGATGGCTAGCACCGAAGGCCCCAGCCACACGGTCGTGGTTCTGCTGTTAGGGACGGTCAAGCCTCCGGCCAATACATCGCCGGTGTGCTCTCCCGTCAGTTCAGCAAACCCCCGATAATCCCACTGGTCGTACCCTCGCCGCAGCTTCGTCGGTCGATACCCATACACTCCGCTCCACGAAACCGTGTCGGACCTCCGGTCCATGGACGCTTCCGCAAACCGCGTATACCCGCCTCCGAACCACAGGTATTGGCTCCGCGACGCGAACCCCGTAGCCAGCGTTCCAGCCACGCCCGGTGCACGATGCAGCCCCGCCAGCACACCCGAATCCGCCTGCGGCCCTGGAACCACAACGGCCAGCGAAGCCGTCGACTCAATCCGCTTCCCCACACTCGTCACCGAGTGCAGGAACCGCCACGACGCTCCCGCCGACCACTCGCCTCCCGCCACCATGCGACTCTCCGGCAGCGATCCGCTCCCAAACGTCGCTGGCAGAAAAAAGTTCAGCGTAAGGTGCGGCGTCACGCCATACCCAAACCCCGACCCGGTAGAAATCTGCGTCCCGCCCGACCCGCTGCGGCCAAAGAATCCCGTATCGAAGCTCACTTCCCCCTGGGAATTCACAGGCGTCGCATAACTGAAGACAGGCCCATGGTCAGCGCCCAGCCCCATCCTCGGCAGTGCCAAAGCACACACCAGAACCATCAAAATTCTCATAAACACTCCGTTTTTCTTGAACCAAATGAGGCGCACGCACACATCCTGTGTGCAGGTCATCGGTTAACGGAGCAGTCAGATTCTAAGCACAGTGATTCGCGCGTTCACTATCCCCGGCGGGGAGTGTTCCGCGGGCCTGCGCAGCAGCGAAGGTGCAACCAGCGGTACTTCTGCGAGGAACGGCTTGAAGCAATCAACGACGACAAACTGCACATCGATGGCCGGGGCCGTCGCCGCAAGCTGAGGATGCTCATCGGTCCTGACCTCGGTCCGGCAGCAACCCATCTTTTCCATGCCGCCACACTGGCCGTGCATGTCTCTGCAGCAGGCACTCTCCTCGCGGCTCATCCCGTCGCCCGTCATGCACGCCAGCAATGGCGATGCAGTTGAGAGCAGGATGAAGATCGCAACGAGACTAACCAGGCGGCGCATACTGCTCCAAAGTATATTCTTCTTCGAAGTGGCAGGGAAGCATTCTGGACCGGCCAGCATGACTGCAACGTCATCTGAAGTCAGGCAGTTCTTGATGATGCCTCGGCATCTCACAATTCATTCGCGCCTCAAACGTTGCGGCCAATCGCCCCAGGCTAGCCGCCGCAGTACCGGGTTCATCCGCGCAAATAGCTTATGTTTAGGAAACAGGAGCCACACAGAACGTGACTGGTGGAAAGCGTCAAATCGGAGTGGGAGGTATAGCGTTTGCAGCGCTTGGAACGCTCCTCCTCTTCCTCGCACTGGCCATCCACGCTCCTGGCCAGCGGATGACCGTCACGCCCCGCCATCCGAACCTCGATAACGGCAAAGCTGTGTGGAACAACGGTTGCATCGCCTGTCATGGCGCCCACGGCAAAGGCGCTCCCGAGACCTCTACCGTTTTCACCCGTCCCGACACCTGGCCTGACATGACCCGCTGCGACCAGACCACACCCGAACCCGACTCCGCTTACAAAGCCGTCATCCTCCACGGAGGCCGCGGCCTCGGCTTCTCGCAGATCATGCCCGCCTTCGGAGACCTCCTGACCAACGAGCAGATCGACGATGTCATCGCCTACGTGCGCAGCTTCTGCAGGAACGACCATCACTTCCCGCTCGGAGTCCTCAATCTTCCCCGCGCCATCGTAACCGAAAAAGCCTTCCCCGAAGATGAGTTGGTGATCTCCACTGCGGCGGCCGCGAGCGGCCCGGCTTCATGGACCACCGACGTCATCCACGAGCAGGCCTTCGCCGGCAAGAATCAGCTCGAAGTCGACGTCCCGGTGAACTACGCCCGCGTCAACGGCGCGTGGACCAGCGGCGTGGGCGACATCACAGTCGGCCTCAAGCGCGTGCTGTTTTCAAACGAACGCGCCGGCTCCATCTTCAGCGCGCAGGGCAGCATCCTTCTTCCTACCGGCGACAGCAACCGCGGCTTCGGCGCTGGCACCACGCAGTTCGAGCCCTTCGCCGCCTACGACCAGCTCATCACCAACCGCACCTTCCTCCAGCTTCAGCTCGGAGCTGACCTCCCCGTCGACACCAGCATCTCTCCCCGCAGCCTCTTCTTTCGCTCCGCCGCGGGGGCCTCCTTCGCTCAGGACCACGGTCTCGGCCGCCTCTACTCCCCAATGCTGGAGTTCGCCGCCAAGCGCGACTACGCACCCGGCGCCTCCACCGAGTGGGACATCATCCCCGAGATGCAGGTAACCGTCAGCCGCCGCCAGCACATCCGCGCCGCTGCCGGCTACCGCAAACCCATCACCAACGTCAGCGGACGAGCCCCACAGGTCAACTTCTACATCCTGTGGGACTGGGCCGAAGGGCACTTCTGGAACGGTTGGCGATGATGAAAACCCTCACCGCTGCACTCGTTCTCACCGCCGCCATCGCTGCTGCCTCCCAGCAGCAGGGAACACCCTCGGTCGCCTCGCAGGTAGCCGCGCACAAGGAAACCCCCACCCAGGAGAAACCCCGCATCGCCTACCAAAAGGGCGTTGCCACAGCCTTCCGTTCCTCCGACCGCTGCATCGCCTGCCACGTCGGCATGAAGACCGCCGCCGGCGAAGACTACTCCATCGGCTTCGACTGGCGTGCCAGCATCATGGCCAACTCTTCTCGCGACCCCTACTGGCAGGGCAGCATCCGCCGCGAAACTCTCGACCATCCCGAAGCCTCTCAGCACATCCAGAACGAGTGCACCTTCTGCCACATGGCCCCCATCCGTCTAGCCGACCGCGACGCCGGTCGCGACACGCACGTGTTCTCGCGCTTCCCCTTCCAGAAAATCTCTGATAAGTCGTCCTCCTCACAACGCCTCGGCCAGGACGGCGTCACCTGCTCCGTCTGCCACCAGATCGAAGCCGAAGGCCTCGGCACCCAGGCCACCTTCAACGGCAACGTGGTCGTCTCGAAAGCCGTCATCGAAGACGAGCGCCCGGAGTACGGCCCCTTCGACCCCGACCACGGCCACCAGACCCTGATGCACTCCTCCACCGCCGGCTATCTTCCCGTCCACAGCGACCACATCCGCGACTCCGCCCTCTGCGGCAGCTGCCATACGCTCTACACCGACCCCATCGTCCCCGGCGGCGCCAGGCTCCCGCGTTTCCCCGAGCAGATGCCGTACCAGGAGTGGCAGCACAGCGATTTCGAAAAGAAGCAAACCTGCCAGCAATGCCACATGCCCGAGGTCAAAGGGCCCACGCCGGTCACCGTCCTCTACGGACAGCAACGCGAAGGCGCTCGCCACCACACCTTCGTTGGAGCCAACTTTCTCATCGCGGGCATGCTCTCGGACCACCGCGACGACCTCGCCGTGGAAGCGCAGCCGGAAGAACTCAAAGCCGCGCGCGCCCTTACCCGCCAGTTCCTCCAGACCCAGGTCGCCAGGGTCACCATAGAAAGCGTCGACGCCACCCCCGGCAAGCTCGCCATCGAAGTCCTCGCGCAGAACCTCGGCGGCCACAAGCTCCCCACCGCCTTCCCCTCCCGCCGCGCATGGCTCCACGTTCTAGTCAAAGACGCCAGCGGTAACACCGTCTTCGAGTCCGGCCACCTCAATCCCGACGGTTCCATCGTAGGCAACGCCAACGACGAAGACCCCGCCAGGTTCTCGCCCCACTACCGCGAGATCACCAGCCCGAATCAGGTCGAAATCTACGAGCCCATCCTCGCCGACGCGCAAGGCAAGGTCACCACCGGCATCCTCGCCGCCGGCCGCTACGCCAAGGACAACCGCCTCCTTCCCGCCGGCTTCGACAAAATCACGGCTAACTACGACATCCAGGTAGTGGGCGACGCTGCCTCCGACCCCAACTTCACCGGCCACGGAAGCCGCGTCCGCTATCTCATCCCCGTCAACAACGCCGCCGGCAAACTAACCATCATCGCCGAGCTCTACTACCAGCCCATCGGCTTCCGCTGGGCCCACAACCTTGCCCCCTACAAGGCGCCCGAGCCACAGCGCATGGTCAAGTACTACGACCAAGCCGCCCAGGACAGCGCCATCATCCTCGCAAAGGCCGAAGTCACGCACTGAACTCTTGGCGTTGCGACCGTGCACAGCATCTCTCTGCGAGTCCTTTCACAACCAACCGCCGCCCGGCGGCGTCCGACATTGTAGTGCTCGTTCCCGAATCCATCCGTGAGCTCTTCCGCTGCAAGATCCTCCGTCCTCTCCTGCGTCTCCTCCGCGGAGGTATTACGCCTCGCCGCCTCGCCTGGAGCCTCGCTCTGGGTATGGTCATCGGCATCAACCCCTCTGTAGGCCTCACTACCGTCATCGTCATCCTGATCGCGTGGACGCTTGGCTTGAACCAGGTCGCTTCGCAGATCGGCGCCCACATCGTCGCTCCGATTCACCTGCTCCTGTTCGTCCCATTCGTTCAACTGGGCGTCCACCTCTTCCACACGCGCAGCCTGCCCATGGACCGCCATCAGCTCGAACACCTTAGCCGTCACCCCCTGCGCCTGATCCACGACATCTGGCTGTGGGAGTGGCACGCCCTCCTCATCTGGGGGATAGTCGCGGCTATCGCAATGCCTCTGCTCGCCCTCTACCTTCGCCGGGCACTCGTGATGCTCATGCGCCGCCACAGGGCACTGGTTCAATCCCGTCCTGCCGTGCACTGAACACAGACCGCCTTGACACGCCCGATACAATGAAGGCAGGGAAGCATAAAGGCCCGTCCGCCGGACGCGCATTTGTATTTCACTCGGAGTCCAACGCTAAGTCCTTTCGATTGAGGACTTTGCTTAGAATCTCCAAAATAGGCCCCTTGTTTTCAACACTTGCATATTATTGCGCGCAAAAGTCACCGGTTAAGTCTCATCGAATGAAGACTTTGACCTAAAACAGGGGGAGGGGGGCGAGAAGCGTAAAATCGCAGCATGGTCTTCGTTCTGGACAACTACGACAGCTTCACCTACAACCTCGTTCAGTACATGGGCGAGCTAGGCGCTGAGGTCATTGTCCGCCGCAACGACGAACTCACGCCAGAAGACGTCCTCGCCCTGAAACCAGACCGCATCCTGCTTTCCCCCGGCCCTTGCACCCCCCAGGACGCCGGCATCCTGATCCCGCTCATCGAGCACCTCGCAAAGCAGGAAAAGCAGATCCCGGTCCTCGGCGTCTGCCTCGGCCATCAGGCAATCGGCGCTGCGTTCGGCGGAGACGTCATCCGAGCCGACAAGCTCATGCACGGCAAGACCAGCGTCATCGACCACGACGGCCGCACCATCTTCCAGGACATCCCCCAGCCGATGACCTGCACCCGCTACCACTCCCTCATCGTCGCCGAAAAAAACTTCCCCAAAGACCTCGAAATCTCAGCCCGCGTCCAAGGCGAATCCACGATCATGGCTCTCCGCCATCGCACGCTTCCCATCGAAGGCGTCCAGTTCCACCCCGAAAGCGTCCTCACCGACCACGGCAAACAACTCATCGCCAACTTCCTTCGGCAGTAGCTCTCGCCTCCTGAAAACCCACAACCACCAGCTACACTTGAACCCATGAAGCGCAGTCTGCTCGTCACCGCGATGTTCTCGCTCACGCTCCACGCGCAGCAGCAGAAATCGATGGGCTCAGTAGCAACCAGCGACGCGCAGGTCTCAGGCGGACTCGAAGTCAACGGCCAGCGAGCGCGCCTCATCTCGAACGCCAGCGTGACCGCCAGAGACCACACCGCGCAGGTCGACCTCGACCGCGGAGGCGACGTTCAAGTCTGCGCCACCAGCGCCTTCCATCTCCTGCGCAGCGGCAGCGGCGACGCTCTGCTATTCGCCCTCGACCGCGGCGCCATGGTGATCCAAACCGCCTCGCGCCCACAGGACGCCATCCTCACCCCCGACCTCCGCTTCACCATGCTCACGGCAGGGCCGCTCGACCTCCGCATGCGCGTCACCCGCGAGGGCGATACGTGCGTCGACAATCACGGTGATGGCGCTCCGGTCCTCCAGATCACCGAAGGTTTCGGCACCGGCGTCTACCACCTCTCGCCCAACCAGCATGTCCTCTTCGAGCACGGCAGCCTCCGCGAAGTCGTCGACCACGAGCGCTCCGACTGCGGCTGCCCTGCAGCAACGCCCGTGATGGTCGCGGCCGCAACATCCAACGCAACCAGTACGCCATCGCCCCAGCAGGTAGCCGCGCTGAACCCCTTCCCCGCAGCCCAAAGCGCCGACCTATCCGCAGCGAAACCCGCGGTCCCGATAGCTCCGCCAGCAGGCGCCGCACAACCTCTCGCACTCACCTACGGAGACTCGTCGCCGGCGCCGCAACCGGCAGCGGTCAGTCAACCAGCGCCCGAACAGAAGCCTGTCTCGCCCATCATCGCCGCACTCCCCGAAAGCTCCGGCCCACCGCCGCCGACTCCACCCGGCGCGCACGACATCGCACATCGCATCGGCCGCTTCTTCCGCCACCTCTTCGGCGGCAAGCCCTAAGCTACAATCGACAGGTTGGGCTCTAGCCCATAATTCACACCGTAATCAGGAGCTTTTATGGCGATTCCCGCCACGCAGATGCGCCCCGGCATGATCATCAAGTACAAAGACGACCTGCACCTCGTCTTCTCCGTCGAGCATCGCACGCCCGGCAATCTCCGCGCCTTCATCCAGGCCAAGCTCAAGAACGTCCGTACCGGCGCCATGTTCACCGAGCGCTTCCGTTCGCCCGATCCAATCGAGCGCGTCCACGTCGACTCCATCAAGATGGAGTATCTCTACAACGACGGCGAAGACTACTACTTCATGGACCAGAAGACCTACGAGCAGACCGCGCTCAAGCGGGACACGCTCGGCGATGCCGTCGAATACCTCACCTCCAACCTGCTGATCGAGGTCAGCTTCCACGACGGCAAGGCGGTCGGCATCGAGCTTCCTACCTCGGTTGAGATGATCGTGGTCGAGACTGAACCTGGCATCAAGTCTGCTACCGCGAGCTCCACGACCAAACCCGCGAAGACCGAAACCGGTCTCATGGTGCAGGTTCCGCCGTTCATCAACGAGGGCGAGAAGATCCGCGTCGATACGGCCGAAGGCGCGTACATGAGCCGCGCGTAGCCGTTTGCCATGGACTGGATCGTCCGCAAAGCTACTCACGACGATGTTCCGGCGCTCAATGCGCTGATCGACCAGTCAGTTCGTGGTCTGCAGGCCGACGATTACAGTCCGCAGCAGATCGCGGGCGCTCTAGGACATACGCTTGGACTTGATACGCAGCTGATAGAAGATGAGACTTACTTCGTGGCCGTCTCGCCTCAGCAACCGGAGCGCCTCGCAGGATGCGGCGGATGGAGCTTCCGCCGGACGACCTTCGGCAGCGATCACGCCGCTGACCGCAACGCGTCACTGCTCGACTCTGCGACCGAAGCGGCGAAGATCAGGGCGATCTTCGTTCATCCCGGCCATGCGCGGAAGGGGTTAGGTACGTTGATCCTCCAGCACTGCGAGCAAGCCGCTCAATCGGCTGGATTCGAAGCCTTCGAGATGGGATCGACCTTGACTGGCGTTCCGCTGTACACGCTCAAGGGCTATCGCGAAACGCAGCGAATCGAGGTGCCGCTTCCGAATGGAGCGTCTCTGCCCATCGTGCTGATGCGTAAAGTTGCGCCGCAGCAAGACGCTCTGCGACACTGAGCGTTGATGGTCGTCCACTTTCTCATCCGCGGCCGTGTTCAAGGCGTTGGTTTCCGCTGGTTCGTACACCGTGAGGCCGCGGAGCTTGGCCTCAATGGCTGGGTCCGCAACACCGAGAACGGCGAGGTTGAAGTCGTCGCTTCCGGCGCTCCCGAGCAGATCAAAGACCTTCGCGCCGAACTGCACAAGGGCTCGCGCGGCAGCCGCGTTGACGCTGTCATAGAACACGAACTGGCCGAGAGCGAAGCTGCTTCGCTCGGGCCGTTCCAAATCGAAGGAGCCTGGTAAATACCTAATGTCCAACGTCATCAACTGCGAGCCGCTCAAGCAGCTCATCCGCACTGTTCCCGACTTCCCCAAACCCGGCATCCTGTTCTACGACATCACGACACTGCTCAAGGACAAGACCGGATTCGCGCAGCTTATCGATGCTTTCGCGGCCTATTACATCGACAAAGACATCGACCTTGTACTGGGCATCGAAGCCCGCGGCTTCATCTTCGGACCTGCGCTCGCCTATCGGCTGAACGCCGGCTTCGTCCCTGTCCGCAAGCCCAAGAAGCTCCCCGCACCGGTTGCCCGCGTAAACTACGACCTTGAATACGGGACTGACTCGCTTGAGATCCATCTCGATGCCATCAAGCCCGGACAGCGTGTTGTAGTTGTCGACGACCTGCTCGCAACCGGCGGAACGATGCAGGCAACGGTGCAGCTGGTGGAGCAGCTTGGCGGCGTCATTGCCGGGGTTGGCGTTGCGATCGAGTTGGACTTCCTGAAGGGCCGCAATAAATTCCCGCAGTTCGATGTCTTCAGCCTTCTGCACTACGACGAGTAGCGAACTGCATCAAACCCTTGTCCGTTGATAGTGATTTGTTCCCAGGAGAAACACATGAAATCTTTCGGTTACGCTGCTCAGTCCAAGAGTTCGCCTCTTGCTCCCTTCACCTTCGACCGGCGCGAGCCGGGGCCGACGGATGTTGTTCTTGCTATCGACTATTGCGGTATTTGTCACTCGGATATTCACCAGGCGCGCGGCGAGTGGGGACGTGGGCTTTTTCCCATGGTTCCGGGACACGAGATTATCGGGCGCGTTACTGCGGTTGGTAGCGATGTGACGCGGTTCAAGGTGGGTGATGCGGCGGCGGTTGGCGTGATCGTCGAGAGCTGCATGCACTGCGAGAACTGCAAGGCTGATCTTGAGGTGTACTGCTCGGATGGTGGTGCCGTGGACACCTATAACGCTGTGCTGCGCAACGGCGAGCGGACTTACGGCGGCTATTCGAACAACATCGTTACGCCTGAGCATTTTGTTCATACGCTTTCTCCCAAGCTCGATCCTGCGGGCGCTGCGCCGCTGCTTTGCGCGGGGATTACGACTTACTCGCCGCTGCGGCATTGGGGTGTTGGGCCGGGGATGAAGGTGGGCGTTGTCGGGTTGGGCGGTCTGGGGCATATGGCGCTGAAGTTTGCGCATAGCTTTGGAGCGCATGTGGTGCAGTTCACGACCTCGGAAAGCAAGATCGAGGACGCGAAGAAGCTTGGAGCTGATGAGGTGATCATCAGCAAGGACGATGGTGCGATGGCGAAGCATGCGGGCAGCTTCGACTTCATTCTGGACTGCGTTTCCGCGCCGCATGACATGAATGCTTATCTGAACCTGATCAAGCTCGATGGGACGCTTTGCCTGGTCGGATTGCCGGATCAGCCGTTGAGCGTGGCTCCGTTCTCGCTGCTGGCCAATCGGCGGTCGCTGGCTGGGTCGGCGATTGGCGGTATGAAGGAGACGCAGGAGATGCTCGATTACTGCGCGGAGAAGGGCATTGTGTCGGACGTTGAAGTGGTTTCGTTCGATAAGGTGAACGAAGCGTACGAGCGGGTGCTGAAGGGCGACGTGAAATATCGCTTCGTTCTGGATATGAAGACGCTGAATCCGGCGTAGGGGGGTGCCCCCCCCCTACCCCCTCTGCGGGGTATCTTGGACGCAAGTGCTTTAGAATGTGGCGCTCCGGGGGAGGGACCCCTCGCATGTCTTCATTCTAAAGCGGTTGCGTACAAGATATAGACGTTATAGGACTTAGCTGTTTCCATTGCCCTCAGACGGTGCTCAAAAGGCTTTTGTGGGCCTCCGGCCTTACCTCCGCGGCTAAAGCCGGATTGATTTTGCTGCCTTTACGCGGTGGCTGAAGCGACCGCCTTAACGAAGCCTGGCTCTCGACGATCTGATCAGGCGGCGGAGCGTGGCTCTCGACGATCTGTTCAGGGGGCGTTGCGGCGCACCGGGGCTACATTGTCGGTTCCAACTCTGTTTGTTCAGGGAGCTAGTTCTATTGTACGTTTTTGAGCGGTAATTAACCGCAAACTATTTTTGACTAAAATTGCCGGTGTTAATGCGGGTTTGCGGAGTTTTGCACAGGCC
>CAZZYB010000087.1:0-10997 GCA_964658125.1 uncultured Acetobacteraceae bacterium
GCGTGCTGTTGCGGCGGGAGGTGCTGGAGGAATTGGGGCTGTTGGACGAGGGGTTCTTTATGTACTTTGAGGACTCGGATCTGTGTTTCCGGGCGCGAAAGGCCGGGTGGGGGCTCGCTGTCGCAGCGGACACGGCGGTGCTGCACAAGGAAGGTGGGAGCAGCAGCGCGCGGAAGAATCCCAGAGTGGACCGGATTGTGACGGGTTCGGGGTTGAGGTTTCTGGGGCGGTATGGGCGGCCGCGACGCCTGGCGCAGGGGTTGTTTGTGTTGACGCGGCTGGGTAAGCGGGTGGTGCGGGGGGATGCTGCCGGGATGCGCGCCGTGATGCTGGGGGTCAGGGATGGGTGGCGCGATACGCCGATGGCGTTTCAGGAAGAGGCTTGATGACGAAGCGCGTGCTGGTGATCAAGTTCGGTGCGATCGGCGACTGCGTGATGACGGTCCCGGCGGCTCATGCGATGCACGCGGCGGGGTATGAGGTGGACTGGGTTTGCGGGCAGGCGGTGGCTCCGGTTTTGCGGTTGTATTCGTGGATCAACGTGTTCGAGGTGGACGACCGCGCGTTGCTGCGCGGGGGTGTGGCGGCGCGATTGGGGGCGGTGGTGGGGTTGTGGAAATTGATTGCGAAGCGCCGCTACGATGTTTGCGCGACGCTGTACTATGACGGCCGGTACAAGCTGCTGGCGCTGCCGGTTCGGGGGGCGCGGAAGGTCATGCTGTCGAAGACGGACCGCGCGACGATGCTGATTCCGGGGCGTCATCATACGGATGAGTATGCGCGGATTTTGAGCGGACGCAAGGATGATGAGACGTCGTATCAGCTGGCGCCGATTGCGGTGCCGGGACTGCCGGTCTCGCCGCTGACGCGAGTTGCGGGGAAGGCTCGGGTGGTGCTGGTGCCGGGTGGGGCTCGGAACATGATGCGGGACGATGCGCTGCGGCGGTGGCCGGTGGAGAGCTATGTCGCGGTCGCGCGGACGTTGGTCGAGCGGGGCGCGGAGGTTGTGCTGGCGGGCGGGCCGGACGATGTTTGGACTTCTCCGTCGTTTGCGGGGGTTGGAGTGACGGATTTGACTGGGAAGTTGTCGCTGGTCGAGACGCTGGCACTGTTTGAGTCGGCGGATGTTACGGTGACGCACGATACGGGGCCGCTGCACCTGGCGGGGATCACGCGGACGGGGATTGTGGCGATTTTTGGGCCGACCGACCCGCATGGGAGGCTTCCGCATCGGGCGAAGTGCGTGGCGCTGTGGGGTGGTGAGGGGTTCGCATGCCGGCCGTGTTACGACGGCCGGGATTACGCAGCGTGTTCGCATAACGGGTGCGTGCGGCAGATTACGGCGGAGATGGTGATGGATCAGATCGATGCGTTGATGGAGGCGGGCGGGCCGATGCCGCCGCGGGTTGTGCTGCCTTCGAGTACGGCTTCGTTTTCGTCCGCGATGGTGGTGCTATGAGCCGGCCGGCGCTGTTTCTGGATCGCGATGGCGTGGTCAATCACGAGGTGGGTTACCTGCACCGGGCGGAAGATGTGCGTTGGGTGGAGGGCATTGTGCCGCTTTGCCGGACGGCGATGAGGCTGGGGTACAAGCTGGTGGTCGTGACCAACCAGAGCGGCATTGCGCGGGGTTACTACTCGATGGAGCAGTACGAGGAGCTGACGGCGTGGATTCGCGCGGAGCTGCTGCGGGAGCAGGTGGCGCTCGATGCCGTGTACTGCTGCCCATATCATCCGGAGGGTCTGGGGGAGTACAAGCGGGAGCACGAGGATCGCAAACCCGGGCCGGGAATGCTGCTGCGGGCGGCACGGGAGCTGGATGTCGACCTGGCGCAGTCGGTGATGGTGGGGGACCGGTGTTCGGATATGGCGGCGGGGTTGGCGGCGGGTGTGCGGCAGTGCTTCCTGATGCTCGGGACGGAGGAGGGCCCTTGCGCGGGAGAGTATATCCCGGTCGCGGGGCTGGGTGAGGTGGAGGCGTGGTTGTTAGAGCAGGGGCTCGGGTAGGTCGGCTGCGGTGAAGAGGGAGCCCTGGGCGTCCTTGGCGGAGACAGCGGCGGCGATGCCGTCGAGCTCGCCGAGGGGCCAGGCGATCGCTAGTGTGGGGTCGTTCCAGAGGATGCAGCGTTCGCCGGAAGGATGGTAGCCGCGAGTGGTTTTGTAGAGAACTTCAGCGCTGTCAGACAGGACGAGGAAGCCGTGGGCGAAGCCTTCGGGGATCCAGAGCAGCTCCAGTTCACCCTCAGGGGTGGTGGGACGGAGGTGGAAGCCGGCCCATTTGCCGAAGTCGGGGGAACTGCGGCGGAGGTCGACGGCGACGTCCCAGATGTGGCCGGAGAGTACGCGGACGACCTTTCCCTGGGGGCGGCCGAGCTGATAGTGCAGGCCCCGCAGGACGCCGCGAGTGGAGAAGGACTGGTTGTCCTGAACAAACTCGGCCGGGAGACCTGCGGAGCGGAAAGCTTCGGCGTTGAACATCTCGGCGAACCAGCCTCGAGAATCGCCATGGCGCTTAGGTTGTAGGAGTTTCACATCCCGCAGCGCGGTTTCGAAAATCTGCATCACACTACCATAAGACAAATACCTTGCTGAGACTACCGCATGCGAACGCAGGGGTTTGGGACGGGTGGCAGGCGGCCATTCCTGAAATGAGACGGGAGACGCGACTTACCGAGGGGAAACCGAATACGTTCCCGTCCTTCGGGCGGCTTTATTTACACTAACAGCATCGATAAAGCTGCAGAACGGTCCAGTTGAACTTCCTTCCGAGTGTTGAAGAACGAAGGCTTCCGGACGGTCCCGAGAGGACCGGCGGTTCAAGCCGATAGCAGGAACGACCTGAGAACGAAGATGAGCTGTTAGACCGGTTGGGGACTTTTGCAGACCGGAATAGCGGCAGAGCTCGAGACGCACGATCAAGCCACCTCCGCCCCGCGCCGGATTTCTGGTCGCGGTAAGCAGAGTCAAGGATGGGGTATGCCGGAAGAGTTCGATACGTCACAGATGCAGGGTTCCGCCGCAGCGGCTGGCGTTTTTATCTATCCCGATACGGGGTCGATAGGGAATGCAGGCACGGTCGAGCAGGATGCGGGGCCGCGACATCTCTTCCGTTATCGCGTGATCAAACGCGCGCTGGATATCGTGCTGGTGGTATTGGCTTCGCCGGTGTTGCTGCTGCTGTTCCTGGCAGTGGCTGCGGCAGTGCGATTCACATCGCCGGGACCGATCCTGTTTTTGCACCGCCGGATTCGGAGACATGGGCGATTCTTTTCGATGTGGAAGTTTCGAACGATGAGCGTTGATTCGGCGCAGGTTCTGGAAGACTACCTGGCGGCCCACCCGGACGCGCGCGCGGAATGGCGTTCGACGCACAAGCTCAAAAACGATCCGCGCGTGACGCGCATCGGGGTGTTCCTGCGTAAGTCGAGCCTGGATGAGCTGCCGCAGTTCTGGAACGTGTTGCGGGGCTCGATGAGCCTGGTAGGCCCTCGGCCGATTGTGGCGGCAGAGGTGGAGAAATATGGCAAATATTTTGCCGACTACTGCAAAGTGAAGCCCGGACTTACAGGTCTCTGGCAAGTGTCGGGGCGCAACGAGGTGACGTACGACGAACGGGTGCAGCTGGATTGCAGGTACGTTCGGGAGTGGTCGCTTTCGGGCGATGTGAAAATCATGCTGCGGACGCTGGCTTCGGTGATCAAGCGAGGCGGCGCTTACTAGCCCGCTGCTGTCGGTAGAATCGGAAGATGCAGCGGGGTAAGAAGCGAAATCGGCAGCTGGATGTATGGGTGGGCACGCCCCTGTTGAACCTGATTGCGACGGTGCGCCGGAAGCGTGCGCAGGTGCCTGCTGCTCCGCAACGAATTGGAGTGATGTGTTCGCCTGCGCTGGGGGATACGCTGCTGTTTTCGGCTGCGCTGCAGGATGTTCGGGCGGGGTTTCCGGAGGCGCACATCGTTCATTTCTGCATGAAGCAGAACATGGCGGCGGCGGAGATACTTGCGGGAGCGGATGAGCGGGTGGTGATCTCGCTGACGAAGCCGCTGGCGACGATCAGGGCGATGCGTGCGGCGCGGCTGGATGTGTTGCTGGACTTTACGAGCTGGCAGAGGCTGACCGCGTTCTACACGATGATGTCGGGTGCGAAGTTTACGGTGGGGTTCGCGACGGCGGGCCAGAGGCGCAGCCGCGGGTACGACCGGACCGTGGAGCATCGTGCGGACCGGCATGAGGTGGAGAATTTGCGGGCGCTGCTTGCGGGTAGTGGCCTGGGGATCGAGACGGGGAATGTGCCGGCGATTGTCGTTGGGCCGGTGGAGGAGATGCCGTTTGCGGCGGAGACGGATATTGTGGCGCTGCATCTGTGGGCTTCGGGCCAGAGGTCCTGGCTGCGGGAGTGGCCGGAAGACCGATGGAGCAAGCTGGCGCGGCGGCTGGCGGGGCTGGACACGCTGTTTCTGATTACCGGAGCGCCGAGCGATCGGCCGCGGACGGATGCGTTCGTGGCGAGACTGCGCGCGGTGGGAGTGCGGTGTGAACCTTTCGTCAGTCCGGATGGGTTTCGGACGCTGACGCACGTGCTGCTGCGGGCTCGTGTGGTGGTCAGCGTCAACACCGGCGTGATGCACCTGGCAGCGATAGCAGGTGCGCCGACGGTGGCGATCAACGGGCCGAACAGGAATGGGCGCTGGGGGCCGGTGGGGCCGCGAGCGGTGGGAGTGGAGGCTCCGGGGGACGATTGCGGGTATTTGCATCTGGGGTTTGAGTTCGATGGGCGGGCTTCGAACTGCATGGAGCGGACGACGGTCGATGATGTCGTGGCGGCCGTGGAAGCGCTGCTGGGTGAGACTGTGGGGGTTCGCTGATGCAGGGTATGCGGGAGTTGCTGCGCGGCAGCCTGGGGCGGAGTCTGCGTCCGTTGCCTGCGCTGGATCGATTGATGGCGGCGTGGCCTGTGGCTTGCGGGTCGGCGCTGGCGGGGCGCGGAGAGATTGTGAGTTACGAAAAGGGCGTCGTGCGGGTGAAGGTTTCGAGCGAAGAGTGGATGCAGCCTCTGTCGCACATGCGGCTGGTGCTGACGAGCGACCTGGCGCGGATCGCGGGTGTGCCGGTGAGCGCGATACACTTTCAAAACAGGGATTAGGGATTATGGATTAGGCGATGAGTGAGATGGCGGTGGTTACGAATGAGGATGTGGTGCGGGTGGCGGAACTGGCCAACCTGGAACTGACGCCTGAGGAGATGCCTCGGATGGCTCGGGATTTGAATGCGATTCTTGGGCATATCGCGCAGTTGAATGAGCTGGATACCGAGGGTGTGCCGGCGATGGCGCAGGTGGGCGAGATGCTGGGGCTTGCGGTTGCCGCGCATGGTGAGAATCTGCGCACGGACGTGATTCGGCCGTCGGTGGACCGGGGGCTGGTGATGGCGGAGGCTCCGGAGAGTGATGGGCGGTTCTTCAAGGTGCCGAAAGTGATTGAAAGATAGATGGCGGACATTTTGAATTTAGAGACATTGTCGATTGTGGAGGCGGGGGAGGCCGTGCGGTCGGGGCGCGTGTCGGCTGCGGCGCTGGCGGAGCAGCACTATGAGCGGATTGCGGCGGGTGATGGGGAGATCAATAGCTATCTCGCTCTGAGCCGGGAGCGGGCGTTTGCGCAGGCGGAGAAGGTCGATCGGGACGTCAAGGCTGGCGGGGAGTTGGGCCCGCTGGCTGGTGTGCCGATCGGCGTGAAGGATGTGCTGACGATGCGCGGTGCTCCGGCTACCGCGGGGTCGCTGATTTTGAAGGATTACCATCCGCCTTACGATGCGACCGTTGTGGGTAAGCTTGAGGCCGCAGGGGCGGTGCTGCTGGGTAAGCTGAACTGCGATGAGTTTGCGATGGGGTCGTCGAACGAGAACTCGGCTTATGGGCCGGTGCGGAATCCTCGTGCGCTGGATAGCGTCCCGGGCGGGTCTTCGGGAGGCTCTGCGGCGTCGGTTGCGGCGGGGTTCTGTGTGGCTTCGCTGGGCACCGATACGGGCGGTTCGATTCGTCAGCCGGCGGCGTTTTGCGGCGTGGTGGGCGTGCTGCCGACGTATGGGCGGGTGTCCCGATATGGGTTGATTGCGTTTGCTTCTTCGCTGGACCGCGTGGGGCCGTTTACGAAGACTGTGGCGGATGCGGCTACGATGCTTGGCGTCCTTGCGGGAGCAGATGACATGGATGCTACGTCGTCGCGAACGGCTCCGGTGGATTATTCAGCGGAGTTAGCGAAAGGCGCGGCGGGGCTGCGAATCGGGGTGCCCGAGGAGTACTTCGGTGAGGGTTTGGACCCGGAGATTCGGGCCGCGATTGAGAAGTCGCTGGACGACCTGCGCGCGGCTGGATGCTCAATTCACAGGTTGTCCCTGCCGCACACGCGGTATGCGATTCCGGTGTACTACGTGATTGCTACGGCGGAAGCTTCGTCGAATCTTTCGCGGTTCGATGGGGTGCGGTTTGGGTTGCGGGCGGAGGAATCGAATACGCTGGCGGCGATGTATCGGAAAACGCGCGACCAGGGGTTTGGGGCTGAGGTCAAACGGCGGATTCTGCTGGGGACGTATGCGCTTTCGGCGGGGTACTACGACGCTTACTATCGCAAGGCGCAGCAGGTTCGTACGCTGCTGACGCGGGATTTTCTGGCGGTGTTTGAGCAGGTGGATGCGCTGGTTTGTCCGGTGACGCCGACACCGGCTTTCAAGCTGGGCGAGAAGACCGATGACCCGGTGAAGATGTATCTCGAGGACATTTATTCCGTGGCAGCGTCGTTGGCGGGGATCTGCGGGATGAGTGTGCCGTGCGGCGAGACGGCGGCGGGATTGCCGATTGGGGTGCAGGTGCTGGGACGGCATTTTGACGAGGCGACGATGCTGCGCGTTGGGGCGGCGATCGAGGCTGGCCGGAAGTAGCTACAGACGTTCGCGAACGCACCACAGCGCCCACGAAACGGCAGCCCATGCGAAGCCCGCGAGCGGCAGGACGATCCACAGCGAGTGCCTTGTTGCGCCCCACCAGACGACGGCAGCGAATGCCGCGAGGCCCACTGCGCCGATCGACGCACCGGCTGCCTCGAGGCTGGCTTCCTGGCGGCCACGTTCCACGCCGTGCAGACCGGCCTCTTTCTTCTTCTCTTCGGCATGGGTTTCGACCAGGCTCGCGCCCGGCGGAAAGATGCCGGGAAAGGCGAGAAACAGGCCTCCAACGACTGGCCCCCAATGCTTGTCGATGAGCGATGCGAGCACCGTCACGGCGCCACCGAAGGCGAAGCGGGAAACGTACTCGTGCCACCTGTTGCGGGCGAGTGCGGATGGGATGATTTCGATTCTGGCCATGACTATCTCCGCAACCACAGGGCCCAGAACGCCGCCGCCGCGCCGCCCCAGACGGGGAGGATCAAGCTCGTTGCCGCGATGGCTTTGAGCTTCGAATGCATCAGCACAAAACTGCACACCGAGGCGTAGATGCAGAACGCGACCGCGCCCGCGACCATCGAGCGGGCGTCCGTCGCCAGGTGTTCAGCGCCGTCTTTATGCATCGTCAGCACCATGGTGGCGAGAGCGATGGTGGGCGCGGCCGCGAACAGGCCGGCGAAGCTTTTCGGCTTGAACAAATCGCCCAGTGTCGCGAACGCGCTGACTACGAATCCGCCGATGACGAAACGGAGCAGGAGATCCATGTCAGCCCTTGGTACCAACGTTCTTGCGCCCTTCCGCGATCAGCCTGAAGGCGGCTTTGGGGCCTTTGCGCGCGAGGAGCTTGAACTTTTTGCCTTGCAGGTCGTGATAATTGACGAAGAACTGCTCGATTTCCGTGATCGTTTGTTCCGGGATATCTTTGAGCCTTTTCAGGTCGCTGTAGATGTGAGCGGTTTCGGCGACGGCAACGAGGCGGTCGTTGCGCGTGACTTTGTCTTTGGTCGTCTGCTCGCCTTCGATGACGCCGATGAGCCGGGTGAGCACAGCGCAGCCGGGAAATGCGGGTTCGTCCATGAGCACGAGAACGTCGAGCGGGTCTCCGTCGCCGCCAAGGGTGCGCGGGATGAAGCCGAAGTCATACGGGAAGACCATGCCGGCGGGCAGCGCAGCCTTGAGCAGAAAGATGCCCTGGTCCGGGTCGAAGGCGTACTTGTTGCGATAGCCCCTGGGCGTTTCGATGATGACCTGTAGCAGGTCATCGTTGGGCTCCGCGGTTCCGGTCGTGCTCTCTGCCGGTTTTTGCTGGAAGGGATTGATCGTGGTGGGATCGGCGAGGGATTTTTTGGTTTTTTCGGATTTCTTTTCTGGCTTTTTTGTTGCCATGGGTTGCCTTTCGAAGATGAAACTACGGTAAAAACCGGGCCGTGTTGTAGTGATGCAAAAGCTGGCAGGAAGGAAGCCGCGGCCGGTCTGGAAAATGGTTTTGCGGCCGCGGCGTGAGAGTCTTTAAGCGATGTCTCCGCGAATGATCCATCTCGTCTGCTGCGTGGCTGCTCTCTGTGCGGCTGGCAACGCGTGGGCTCAAGCTGTGACGCCGCCGGCACTCCCGAAGACGGTGGAGAAGGTGACCGTAACGGCGGACCGCGGGCTGGTCGGGATCAACGATTCTGCGTCGAGCGTTGCCGTGTTGGAGCAGAAGCAACTGGAGCAGAGTGCGGGGTTTTCGCTCGATGATGCGCTTCATGCGGTGTCGGGGTTCAAGCTGTTTCGGCGGACGAGTTCGTGGTCGTTGAATCCTACGTCGCAGGGTGTGAGTCTGCGCGGACTCGGGAGCACGGCCGTGAGTCGCACCCTGGTGGTGAGCGATGAGGTGCCGTTCAATGATCCGTTCGGCGGATGGGTGCACTGGAACGAGGTGCCGCTGCTGGCTGTCGACCACGTCGCGCTGATACGCGGCGGCGCGGCGGATTTGTATGGGTCGAGTGCAATTGGCGGGGCGGTGGATGTCGCTCCGGTGACTGCGGATGGGACGCTACGCGTGGATGCGGATGTGTCGGGGGCGAGCGAGGATACGGTGCAGGAGGATGGGCTGCTGACGTTTTCTGCGCGGCGTGTGGCTGTGCTTAGTGCTGCGAGTGGGCTGCGGACGCATGGATATATGCCGACGGCGCCGGCGTTTCGCGGGCCCGTGGATTCGACGTCTGATGTGACGGGAGAGGCCGGGCGGTTGGAGTTGCGGACGCCGTTCGCGGCGAGCAAAGGCTCTGCGTTTCTGCGCGGGAATGTGTTGAATGAAGCGCGAGGAAATGGGTCACCGCTGCAGACGAATGCGACGCGGCTGTGGCGGTACCAGGCAGGGGGGGATGCGGATTCCGCGCGCTGGGGACATGGTGTGGTGCGCGGGTATGGCGCGCGCGAGAGTTATCGGCAGAGCTTTTCGTCGATCGCGTCGGTCGTGACGCAACGCGATACGGAGACGCTGACGAAGCTGCAGCATGTGCCGCTGGATGAGTTTGGGGTGGTGCTGCAGGGCTCACGCGCGCTGCCGGCGCATGTGACGGCGGCGCTGGGTGCCGATCTGCGGGATGTGCGGGCTACGGATTATGAGACTTCAGTGACGGCCAGTCCTGTTTTTACGACGAGCACCGCTGCTCATCAGCGTGAGGTGGGTGGGTATGTGGATGCGATCTGGCAGCCGGGTGGGTGGTCGGCTTCGGGGTCGGTGCGGGTGGATTCGTTTCGCACGTTCGATGCGCAGGCCACGAGTACGGCTGCGCCGGGAGTGACGAAGCTGCCGGTGCTGGAGGAGTTGGTGGTGAGTCCGCGCGTTGGGCTGGTGCGGCGGCTGCCCGGGGGCGTCGCGTTGACGGGCACTGCGTTCCGAGCCTTCCGCGGGCCTACGATGAACGAGCTTTATCGCACGGGGCAGGTGGGGCAGCAGACTACGCGCGCGAATGCATCGCTGCTGGCGGAGCGGGCTACGGGATTTGAGTTCGGCGGCGAAGTGGCGCGGCCGAAGTACGGGTCGTTGCGGGCTACTTATTTCTGGACGGAGGTGAACCGTCCGGTGTCGGCGGTGCTGCTTAGTTCGACGGCTACTTCGCAGACTTTACAGCGCGAGAACCTGGGGCAGATTCGCAGCCGTGGGTTGATGCTGGAGGCGCGGTCGCAAAGTTGGCGCGGGCTGTCGGGCGATGTGAGTTATCAGCTTGCGGTGGCCACGGTGACGGCTTTCAACAACTCGTTCCCGGCGCAGAAGAACCTGCTGGGGAATCGGATTCCGGAGGTGCCTCGGCAGTCGTTGTCGACGCAGTTGCGATATGAGCGGGTGAGTGTGGGCACGCTGGTGGCGAGTGCAATTTACGAGGGGCGCGAGTTTGACGATGCGGAGAATACGCAGGTGCTGCATGCGTATGCGCGGTTCGACTTGTATGCGGAGCGGTCGCTGGGGCACGGGTTGTCCGTGTTCATGAGTGCGCAGAATGTGCTGGACCGTGCGATTGAGGCGGGCAGGACACCGACGCCGACGCTGGCAGCTCCGCGGGTTGTCCAGGGTGGTCTGCGTTTTGCGCTGTCCCACTGAAAAAATTCAATAGGCAACACGGCCCCGGCGAATAGTTGCGCGCAACCATGCGGGAGAAGCCGCGTTTACCTTTATGTACGTCGCAGTCAGGGCGCCACGGAAAGCAGTACAGGAGGCAAGTCATGAAGCTATCCAACGTAACCACGAAGCTTACATGCATGAAGTCGAAGGCAGTTAGAGTCCTTGCAGCGGCAACGCTTGCGGGCGCAGCCCTGGCCGCCGTACCGGCAGCTCAGGCCCAGCATTTTGGAGTGGCGATTCAGTTCGGCGGCCCGCGGTATGTCGCTCCGGCACCGGTCTACGGGTACGGATATGCGCCTCAGTACGATCAGCGCGAGCGGTTTGAAGCCATTCGCCGCCACGAAGCGTGGGAACGGCAGCAGGCCTTCTTCCGCCAACAGCAGTGGGAGCGTGAACACCGCTTCAATGATCGCGACCGCTTTGATCACGACCGTTTCGACCGTGATCATGA
>CAZZYB010000088.1:0-10899 GCA_964658125.1 uncultured Acetobacteraceae bacterium
GATTACAAACCTCAGTGCGACGCTGGTGGGGAATGGGAAGACAGTGCTGTTCGTCGCGGAGAAGCGGGCGGCACTGGAAGTGGTTCAGCGGCGCCTGAAGGCTGCGGGTCTGGAACATCTTGCCATGGACTTGCATGGCGCGGAGTTGAGTTCGAAGAAGGTGATGGAGCTGGTGGCGCGGACGCTAGCGGCAGTCAGGAATGCTGCGGTGCCCCATGCTGAGGAAGTTCACCGTCAGTTTGTGGACCGTCGAGCGAAATTGAATGCGCATGACCGGAAGATGCACACGGTGTCCGCGCGGTCGGGAAGGACGGTTTATGACATGCAGGGGGCGCTGCTGCGATTGCCGGCGGAGGCGCAGACGCCGCTACGCTGGCGTGGCGCTGAACTCGGGTCATTGACGCCTCTTGCGGCGGAACAGGTGGGGGATCTGCTGAGGGAAGCGGCCAGCTTCGAGAGCTTGTTGCTCCGTACTGATACTTCGCCGTGGACTGGAGTGCCGTTCAAGGATGGCCGAGGTGTTCAGGAGGCGATCGACACTTCGCAGCGGCTGGCGCGGGAGCTTCTTCCTGCGGTGAGGCTGAAGCTGCAGGAGTTGGAGAGTGGGCTGGGGTTTGCTGCCGTTGAAACGATGGAGCAGGCCAGAGAGGTGATCAGAGGGCTGAAGGCTACGCGCGCGATGCTGGGGCGGTACAGCAGCGAGGTGTTTGCTCCCGAGGTGGAGACGCTGGCGTCTGAGCTTGGGCGGGCGGGAGATAGCGGGTTGAAGGCTTTCTGGTTCGGCCTTGTGGATGCGAAGTATAAGACTTCAATGCGACGGGTGCTTGAGCTTCGGCGGGACGTGAAGGAGGCTGCGCCGGTGTTGCGGGTTGAGCTGCTGGAGGCGCTGCGGCTTGGGACATGGTGGAAGACACGCACGTTGGGCGGGAGCGTGCCTAGTGAGTATGCGGCGCTCGATGACCTGGAGCGAGCGGTCAATGAATGTTCGCTGGGGACGACTGCACTGCAGGCTGTCGTTGCGCGGAGCGCATGGGAGCGGCTGCCGCTGACTGAGGTGATGAAGATCGTGGAGGAGTTTGCCGCCGATTCCGCTACGCCGTATCGGCTGCTGCGGTTGACCGGGATCGAGAGCACGCTGAGGACGCTCGGTGCGCAGCGCCTGGTGGATGGCCTTCGTATTCGCAAGCCGGCGGCTTCGATGTGGTGTGCGCTGTTTGAGCATGCGTGGCTGAACTCTGTGCTGGACGAACTTGCGATCAACGACCCGTCGGTAAGGAGCTTCGTTGGAGCCACGCACGGAGGGTATGTAGACGACTTCAGGAGCCTGGATCGGGATCGGCTGAAGGCCGCGACGGCTCGTGTGAAGCGTGCTCATGCCGAGCGTGCGATTGCGGCGATGAATGCGCATCCGGAGCAGGAGACGCTGATCAAGCAGGAGGCTTCCAAATCGCGCAGACACAAGCCGCTGCGGGTGTTGTTTCGCGATGCGGGTGATGTGATGACGGCGGTGTGTCCTTGCTGGATGGCGAGCCCGCTGTCGGTGAGTCAACTGATTGATCGCTCGGCCAAGTTTGATTATGTGATTTTCGACGAGGCATCGCAGGTGCTGCCCGAGGACGCGGTGCCCTCCATCATGCGTGGGAAGTTTGTTGTGGTTGCGGGCGACAACAAGCAATTGCCGCCCACCGGGTTCTTCAGCGCTGGTGTGGATGAAGAGGGCGAGAGCGAGGCTGTTGATGGATACGAGTCCCTTCTCGACATGATGCTTCCGTTTGCGAAGTCGTTCTATCTGAACTGGCATTATCGGAGCCGCGATGAGGCGCTAATTGCGTTCTCGAATCACCACATCTATGACGATCGGCTAGTGACTTTTCCGGGGCCGGGTGGACCGCCGGCGGTGAAGCATGTGCTGGTCGACCGGGTTCCAGAGAGTGACGGGCAGGAGGATAGTTCGAGTGCCGAGGTGAAGCGGGTTGTGGAGCTTGTGATTCGTCATGCACAGACTACGCCGGCTCGTACGCTGGGCGTAATTACGATGGGGATCAAGCATGCGATGCGCGTGCAGGCGGCGATGGATAGTGCGATGAAGGCGCACCCTGAGTTGAGCGAAATCTTCGATACCGAGCGCCAGGAAAGGTTCTTCATCAAGAACCTGGAACGCGTGCAGGGCGATGAGCGCGACAGCATCATTATGAGCTTGGGGTACGGGAAAGACCGCGGGGGGAATCTTGCTCTGCGCTTCGGGCCGATTCTTTCCGAGGGTGGGCGAAGGCGTTTGAATGTGGCGGTAACTCGCGCGAGGGAAACGATGACGGTGGTGTCTTCGTTTGCTTACACGGACGTTGATACGACCAAGGTGCGTGCTGGAACGGGGCTTGAGTTTCTGCGCAACTATCTGCAATACGCAGCGACGGACGGCAAGATCTTCGCGCATGGCGAACTCTCCGAAGAGCCCATGAACGACTTCGAAGCGGACATCTGCGACACCTTGACGGCACGAGGGATGAAGCTGGTTCCGCAGGTTGGATGGTCGAACTTCCGCATCGACTTTGGG
Organism: uncultured Acetobacteraceae bacterium; assembly: GCA_964658125.1. Lineage (GTDB taxonomy): Bacteria > Acidobacteriota > Terriglobia > Terriglobales > Acidobacteriaceae > Granulicella. The sequence continues at coordinate 2,555 of CAZZYB010000088.1, forward strand.
GTGTGTCATCCGACGGAACCGGGCCGTTTTGTGCTCGCGATTGAGTGCGATGGGGCGACGTATCACTCCAGCTATACGGCGCGGGATCGCGATCGGCTGCGGCAACAGCAGCTGGAGAACCTAGGGTGGAACTTTCATCGCATCTGGTCGACGGACTGGTTCATGCGGAAGCACGAAGAGGTTGAGCGGGCATGGAGCGCGTATCAGAAAGCCGTCGCGCGCGACGATGAAAAGCGCGATCTTTCCATCCTGCCCGCGGTCGAAGCGGAGGAGCCGGCCCAAGCGAACACATACACCGGACCTGAGTTGACGACGCAGCGGTCGTCGCTGTTTCCGCCGATCGTGAAGCGTGGCAGCATCACGGAATACACGCGGCCTGAGCTGGCGGCGCTGTTTGCGTGGGTGAACTCGGATGAGAAGCTGAGGACGCATGAAGAGATGGCGGATGAGATGTTCGAGGCGCTGCCGTTTGCACGCCGCGGGGCTCGGATTGAGGCGGTGTTGATGGCGACCATCAGGGCTTGCGAAGCGGCTGGTAAGGCAAAGCGATGAACGTATTTCTACCAGGAGTACCTGAGGCTCATGTGATGGGCAGATTAGCTGCCGCCGGCGGAAACGAGCTTGCAAGTGGTAAGTTGCACAGTCCCGACAGCTCGGCGGCCCTCGCGATCAACGCTTTCGGATGGTTTATCAATCGTCCTGCTCTATTGCCAGCGTTTCCGAATCTAGCATGCAAGGGGTGGCCGCCGATTCGAGTCGAAGTCGAATACTGCGCCCGGTTCCCGTGGAGTGGTGGCAGGCACCCCTGGCTGGATGCCTGCGTCGAGACTGATAGCTGCGTCATTGGTGTTGAGTCCAAACGTTACGAGCCTTTTCGCGACAGGAAGCAGGTGGCGTTTTCAGCGGCATACAGTCGACCTGTGTGGGGAACGGAGATGCGTGGGTGGGAAGCAATGAGAGATGCGTTAGTGTCGGGAGAGAAGAGCTTCCAGTACCTCGACGCAGCTCAGCTCGTGAAGCACGGCTTTGGATTGGTCACTGAGGGTGTTCGTAAGAATAAGACTGCATCGCTGGTGTACTTGTTCGCGGAGCATCCGACGCTGGGTTCGCGAAGTATTTCGCTGGAGTCCAAGGATGGCCATCGACGCGAGATCGAACGATTCGCGAAGGCCGTTGCGGGATCGGCTGTCGCATTTGAATCTTGCAGCTATCGCGAATGGTTTGCGAAGTGGGATAGCCATGGTCCAGAGGCTCAGGGGCATAAGAACGCGCTTCTGCAACGCTTCGATCTCTGATTCTCAAAAGCGACCAATATTCGGCGGGCCCGAGTATTTAGAGGTACCAGCAGCTTCTCACAACCGTTGAACAGTGCACGCGTCAAGTTCGGAAGCACCGGATTCTCAGCCACCGAGGTTACAGATGAATGTCGCTCGGTTGGCTGTAGGCGCGGACACTAACAAGTCGCATGGTGACCGTCGTGCCCTTATCAGATGGACTAATGATACGAAGCCGCGCGTGAATGCGCTCGGCGCGCTCGCGCATTCCCGAGAGACCCCAGTGGCCAGGCCGACCGTCCTTCCGCATGTGAACAGGTATACCGCAGCCGTTGTCCTGCACTGAAGCGCAAAAGAATATCCGCCCGTAGTCGAGCGAGACCTGGACTTGGCCAGCATTGGAGTGTCGCACTGCATTCTGCACGGCCTCCTGCAGCGTTCGCCTGATCTCTTCAAAGACCAGCGGTGGAAGCTGCCTCTCGCGTCCGGTCACACAAACGTCGATGGACATCTGCTTCGGATAGCTCAGGGTGCCGATGAACTCGGTCATCTCTACAGAGAGCTGTTGTGTGCCATCGGACTCCGGAGCGCGCAGCTCCAGGACGGCGACTCGTGCATCTTCGATGACGCTTTCCATCAGGTCAAGAACCGGATCGACCTTTCCGCGCAGCGGAGAGGAAGGGGGAAGTTCCTGCGAGGCTACGTGCAGGTGCATGACGGAACTTATGAAGCCCTGGAGCAGGGTGTCGTGCAGATCACGGGCGATCCGGGTACGCTCGCGCAGACGCTCCTCGCCGAGTAGATTGGCGTGGGTGAGAAGTTGCCGCGTTCGCAGATGGTATAGCCCGAAGAGAATGAGTGCGAGCCCCGCTGCGAAGGCTGCCTGAACCGAAGCGCGCTGCCAGTAGAAAGGGAACACTGTGATCCTTGCCTGGCTTTCGTTCTGGCTCCACTCGCCGGGTAACGGCGCAGCCGCCAGGTGAAATAGATAGTCGCCAGGAGGCAGGTTGGTATACGAGGCCTGGCGATCGTCCTGCGCTTCGACCCACTGGTGGTCGAAGCCTTCGAGGCGGTAGCGCAATCCCACACGCTCGGGAGCGCGGAGATTGAGGCCGGAGAAGGTGAAGCTGAGGCGATTTGCTCCGGGAGGCACGGATGCTACGTCGGGGGGAGCGGGCTGCCCGTTGACGGAGATGGATTCGATGTGGGAGATAGCAGGTGCAGGAGAAAGCTCCTCGGATGCTGTTAAATAGACGGCCGTGGAAGTCGCTATCCACACCGACCCTTCCTTGTTCGGGACTACGGAGCGCGACCTTGGTACGGCTTCACCGGGCAGCGCGCCATCGTCGGGGCCGTAGACGCGTTCGGCGGCGTGACCGGTGGAGTTGAGGTGCTCCGATGAGGCGCTGATGAGGCCGCGGCTGGTTGCAAGCCACAGCGTTCCTCTCGCATCGAATGCCATGCCGAGAACGGAGCGGGGTGATGGATTTGAGAAGGAGATTGCCCTGGCTCTGCCGTCGCTGACCTGAAGAAGACCTGTGCGGGTTCCGACGAGCATACCTTCCGCGTGATCGGCGAGCAGCGAGAGGACCTCCTGAGAGCGAAGCTGTTCACTGCCGGCTGGAAGCGTGCAGTGCTCGCCGATAACGACGCACAAGCCGTTGGGAGTGCCTACCCACATGCGTCCGGCGGCGTCCGGCTCCAAGGCATTGACAGCTGCGGAGGGGAGGCCGTGCTTCTCGCCCAGGGTGGTGAAGCGGTCGGCGGCAAAGCGACTCAGACCTCTTGTCAGCGTGCCTGCCCAAACCGTGCCGTCGTTGCCCACGCGGACAGAGACTACGTGATCCTCAGCGAGTCCTTGCCTGGTGGTCCAAGTTGTGGCTTTGAAGTTGTTTCCCAGAGATTGCAGCCGAGTGAGGCCGTGGTCGCGCCTGCCCAGCCAGATGTCGTCGCCGCGGCCGTCGATGGAATAGACGACATCTTTGTCGAGCCCGGCGAGTGCGACCGGGTGCACACCGGTTGCGTCGAGCCAGGACAGCCCACCGTTGCGACCGGCAAGCCAGGTACGGCCCCTCGCGTCTGAATACAGCGCGGAGACTTGTAGTTGAGCGGTCTCGGGCACATGGATGAGCGCCGTAGCTTGGAGCCTTTCGAGCAGCGGACCATTGCCAAACCAGATGTCGCCCTCGCGGTCCTGGATCAAGGCTGTGACTGCCGGGGTTGCCGGATGAGGGATAGAAAGCCACTGCGCGCCCTGGGCGTTGTACCGGAGCAGACCGTGAGACGTGCCGACCCAGAGATCGCCGCGATGGTCTTCGAGCAGAGCCAGGATCTGCAGGTGGAGCATGTCGGGACCGTTGAGGACGCGAGGGGAGACTTGCGAGCCGTCCCAAAAGGCGAGACCGTCATCCGTGCCGATCCACATGTGCCCATCTTTGCTGGGGAGCATACAGTTGATCTTGCGGTCGATGTCCGGTGCCGGAACTGAGCGCGTCGTTCCGCCATCCCACATGATTAACCCCTGGTCCCGCGTGCCGACCCAGACCTTGTGGTCGGTGGCTTCTGCTATGGAGATGAGGAGCGACTTGGAGTGGACGGGGATCTTCCTTGCGTCCGTGCCTGAAAGGAGGATGGTGTCTTTGCCTAGATTGGTGGCGTAGAGGCCGCCGCGCTCGGCTGCAGTCATTGCAACGATGCCCAACTCCTGCTGCTTTGGAAGGGATACTACTTCCGGTGTGCCGTTTACGACGTGCATGAGGCGCGCATTTTGCGTGCGGAACCAGAGGGTTCCAGAGCGATCTACCGAGAGACTGAGGACACTCTTCAGTGGTTCCTGCTCCGCGGTCAGCAGCGGCTTGAAGTGCAGACCGTCGAAGCGGAGCAGGTTGCTCGTGGTCGCAATCCAGAGGTACCCGTCTGGAGTCTGGGCAATGGAATGGATGTTTTCCGAGCTTGAGTTCTGCTCGGGTTGCCAGGCCGTTCGGCGGTACTGGTTTACGTCGCGAGCCGTGGTTTGCGCGGAGATCGTCAAGCCGTCCGGCAGCCACGCGGCGACCATGATTGCGATCGCGCAGATGCGCAGTGCAACGCGGCGGCGAATGCAAAGGTCAGGGAAGGAACTCAAACCGGTCCACCACTACTTCCGCCTCGTGTTCCGGCTTGATCTTTGCGTACCCATAGGCGCAGAGGTTGATATAAAACTGAGTGCCATCCGCGGATGGAACGCCCGAGGTAAAGGTCCAATCGTTGAAAAGCCTGGCAGCCGACGGTCCAGTTTGCATGGCGAAGCGTGCGGCTTCGGGGGACCAGTTCCACTCTGCCGTGATGTGGCCGGGCGGCAGTTCGAAGCGGTATACATTGGCGGGTACGAAATATGGCTGGACCACGAATTCGGCGTTTTTGTTGACGGGGTCGCCCCAACGAGTGAAGTGGATGTCCATCCCTCCGTGCTCTGTGGCAGCGGCACCCTCTGAGAGCGTGAACAGGCTGAACATGGCAGCCGGCTCAAGCTGCGCAATGTTGCGTACTCCGATGCGGTAGGTGCCGTAGCCTAGGGTGCGGGTTGAATGAAGTTCAGCACAGGTCCATGCGTTGCCGGAGCGCGTGAGCCGGAGGTGGAGCGCGCCGCCGCTATCGATGGAAACGTTGGTTGCGCTATATGGATTGGACTTCGCGGCGTAGTTGCCGGGGATGGTCCTGACCTCCCACTCATAGCCCTGGAAACGGATTGTCTGACGTGCTGCTTGTTCATGGACCCGTGCCGTTAGGCCAGGCTTGCCGGCGGAAGTGATGATCGCTTCGATGCCTTTTCCTATGGCCGGCAGCGCTTCAAGGACGGACGGGGGCTGGATGGTCTGTCTCGTAAGCAACGCAGCGTACTTGGTCCCTAGATGCACCTGCGCGTTCCACGAGCCATCGGCGCGAATTGTAGTGAATGGAGCCGTGGCGAAGGGCTGAACCCACCACCGGCCGGCGTCGTAGGAGTACAGGACCACACTTTTGTTACGAAGCTTTCCGTCGACCTTGCCGGAGATCATGCCGCTGGTTTCCGGGCCTCCAGCGCCGGCGAAAGGAACTTCGGTGAAGGTGATAAGCGAGGCTGAATGGCAACCGCTGAGATGGAGGAGAGCGATGAGCGCTATCGGGAAGATCCAGCGAGAGTGTCGATGATTGCTTCGTCGCACGGTCTCACCTCCTACTGCTCGATGATGCCGCGCTTTAGCCCGATCATCACGGCATGCGTGCGATCGCTGGCCTGCAGCTTGGAGAGGACGTTGCGTACGTGACCCTTGACAGTGTGCTCTGAAAGATCGAGAAAGTCAGCGATGGCCTTATTGGATCTGCCGGCAGCAATGGCATGCAGGACGTCGGTTTCGCGGATGGTCAGCGCATCGTCGGCTGCATGTTCCGCCATCGCATTGGCAACCTCCGGCGGTATGCGGCGATGTCCGGCGTGCACCAGTCGTATGGTGTCGATAAGCTCGGCGCGCATCATGGTCTTGAGCAGATAGCCGCTGGCTCCCGCGCGGAATGCTCGGAGCGCCTGGACATCGCCGCCGAAGGTGGTGAGAACGATGATGCGTGCAGCAGGGAAGTCACGGCGAATGGCGATGATGGCTTCGATGCCGCTGTGCTGCTGAAGGCGAAGGTCCATCAGCGTAATGTCGGGCCGATGCTGTCGGAAGGCTGTATAGGCTTCGTCGCCGTCGGCTGCTTCAGCGACGGTGGTCATGTCGTGCTGTGCGTTCACTGCGCTGATGATGCCGGCACGAAGCAGAGGGTGATCATCGACGGCGAGCACGCGGATTCGTTGCAGGTCAGCCATAGTCGCCTCGATACGTGCATTCAGCATATCTCGCGAGAGCTCGTTCCGAACCCCCCAAAAGTACTGGTTTGTCTCCTACGTATCAGCAAGCCTTCTGTTCATGCGAAGCGTGAGGTGTCGCGCGGTCCCGAAGTGTTGAGCAGAGGGGCGTCGAAAGGACTGGGCTTTTAAGGGTCGATCTGGCGTTGGCGGCTGGCGGAATCGGACCTACCTTTGCAACACGCTGTGAAAGCGTCGATCGGAGCCACCGTATGGCAGAAGGAACCCATTCAGGACTGTTTACCCCGCTGCAGATTGGACCGACGAACACCGACTATCCCGCCTACGCCGCCGCACTCAGCGCGTAGATCCCCCTGAACGTAACCGAACCCGAGGAGGTCGTGATGAAGAAGAATGTGAATATCTTGTTGTTACATGGAGCCTGGGCCGACGGATCATGCTGGCGCAAGGTGATACTGCTGCTGGAAGCCAAAGGCTATAACGTAACCGCGGCCCAGATCCCTTTGACGTCTTTGCAGGACGATGTCGCTGTGACGCGGCGACTGCTGACATCGCAGGCAGAGCCTACCGTTCTGGTTGGACACTCCTATGGCGGAGCGGTGATCACGGGAGCTCCGACGACCGGCTCACAGGTCAAAGCGCTTGTGTACATCACCGCGTTCGGGCTGGACCAAGGCGAGAGCTTGGAGTCGTTGGCGAAGCAGGGATCACCGTCGCCCGGATCGACGGCTATCGAACCGGATGACCATGGGTATCTCTGGATCAATCGACAGAAGTTCCACGAAGCCTTCGCTGCGGACGCAACCAACGATGAAGCGGCGGTGATGGCGGCGGTGCAGAGGCCGCTCAGCATGGCGAGCTTCACGCAGGGGGAGGCCGAGCCGGCATGGAAGAACATTCCCTCCTGGTACCTCGTCTGCACTGCGGATCACATGATCCCGCCGCCCGCACAGGAGTTCATGGCAGACCGTATGAAGGCCACGGTTCGCCGGGTCGAAAGCAGCCACTCACCCTTCATGTCCAAGCCTGAGGACGTCGCGGCGATTATTGCCGAAGCCGCCGAGTCAGTCCGGTAGTTACAAGCCCGAGAGGAGTTCAAAGTGATGAGCAACAAACCAAGAATCCTTGTCATGGGGGCGACCGGCCAGGTAGGTGGTGCGGTCGTCCGCCTCCTCGCCGGGAATCCATCGTTCGATGTAGTCGCCGCGGCCCGGAATGTGCAGAGGGCGGCTCATCTAGGCGTTCCCGTAACGCATCTTGATCTCGACGACATTGACAGTTTCGCGCCGGCACTTCAGGGGGTGAATCGTCTCTTCATGGCGACAGGGTACACGGTCGACATGCTCCGTCAGAGCAAGGACCTGGCAAACTCGGCAAAGCGTGCGGGTGTGTCGCATGTCGTACACCTGGGCGCTTGCGGCAACGACGACACGCGTGTGGCGCACTATGGCTGGCACCAGTTCATCGAGCGCTACATCGAGTGGACCGGCATGAGCTTCACTCATCTGCGACCAGAGATATTCATGCAGAACCTGCTGGGCTATGGTGGCGAAAGCTACATCAAGCAGGGCGTGATCAGGCACTACGTTGGAGCCGCACGCTTGAGCTGGGTAGATTGCGACGATGTCGCCGCCGTCGCCGCTATGTGCCTGCTGCATCCGGAGCAGCACCAGGGTCAGACCTACCGTATGGGCTACGAGGCGAAGACGTACGACCAAGTGGCGGAAAGCTTTACGCAGGTTCTCGGCCAGGCATTTCGATACGACGCGCAACCACCTGAGGAATTCCTGCGAAACGTCCTGGCAGCGGGCGCTGAACCTGCCTACATGAAATGCGTCTTCGATAGCTACACGGACCTTACGAACGGCAAAGACATCGGCGCGGACGAAACGTTTGACAACTTCGCTGCGATCACCGGGCGAGAGCCCCGGACGCTGGCCGAGTTCGCGTTGAAGCACGCAGATCAATTCCGCTACTAGCTCGGATGGATCGATGTTAAGGCCTTCGTTACAGATAGGAGAACCGATGAGAACACTAGCCTGGGTGAACCCGAGTTCATCGCAACAGAAGAGCCTGGCGTTATTAGAGCCGTTTCTGTTTGGAGACCTTCTGCTGTCCAACAGGGTTGTGATGGCGCCGCTTACGCGTAGCCGAGCCAGCGAAGGCCGAGTGCCGAACGAGTTAATGGCCGAGTACTACCGGCAACGCGCCACCGTGGGCCTGATCCTTACCGAAGCCACGGCGGT
>CAZZYB010000089.1:0-10898 GCA_964658125.1 uncultured Acetobacteraceae bacterium
TGAGGCGGGTGAGGTTTGGCACTTTGTGCGCAAGCCGCTGGTGGCCGGGACCGAGGTGACCGGGCGGGTCGATGCGGGTCGGAGAAGCGATCATGAGCAGCAGCACTCGGGACAGCATTTGCTGTCGGCGATGTTCCTGCGGGAGATGGGGGCGCGGACGGTTTCGTTTCATTTGGGGGCGGAGTCGTCGACGATTGATCTGGATTGTGCCGAGCGGCCCGGCGAGGCCGACTTGGCGCGGGTGGAGGAGGCTGCGAATCGCGTGGTGTTTGAGGGGCGGCCGTTGATGTCGCATTGGGTGGAGCGAGGGTTGGCGGAGGCGATGCTGAAGCGCGGGGACCTGCGTAAGATTCCGGAGCGCGAGGGGCCGCTGCGGGTGGTGCAGATGCAGGGGATCGAGTTCAACGCTTGCGGTGGGACGCATGTGGCGAATACGGGGGCGATTGGGGCGGTGCTGTTGCGGAAGTTGGAGAAGGTGAAGCAGGGGTGGCGGGTGGAGTTTGTTTGTGGGATGCGGGCCGTGAGGGTGGCTCGGCGGGACTTCTCGCTGTTGGGGGAGACGGCGAAGATTTTGAGTGTGGGGGCGGTGGATTTGCCGGGGCGGGTGACGAAGTTGATGGAGAATTTGAAGGTGGCGCTGAAGGATTTGAAGCGGGCTGAGGCGGCGGGGCGGAAGAGTGGCGAGTAGGTACTGTGCTCGTTGTTAGGACCTCAGAGCCAGTTAGTGACAATTCTCAGCGACTCAGCTACTTTCTTCATTCCGGCGTCGCGGGTCCAAAGTCGTATTCCAGGCATGAGCAGGCAGGATGCGATGAGGTGCGCGTCAGTGAGTCCGATGCCCTTTGAGTAGAGCCTGTGGGCTTCGATCATGTGCCGCACTTCTTCCAGGGAAGCCACTTTCGCTTCGAGCAGTGCTGCCATGTCGTCCAGGATTTTTTTGCGGTTGCGGAGAGAACCAAGAGAGATTTCCGCAACGACGAAGGGGTGCATCATGATCTGGCCTAGGCCGAGGCGGGCTTCCATTTGGGAGTCGCGTGCTCGAAGATGGTCGACCCAGACTGAAGTGTCTGCCAGAATCACAGATCGCCCGCTCTGGTGCGTTTGATGGGCTTGATGTCCGGCTCTGTTCCTCCTACTGCTGCCAGCCGGCGCGAGGCCTCGAGGTGGATTAACGCCTTCAAGGCGTCGCGAAGCAAGGCGGATCTCTCCATTGTGCCCGTCAATTCCTGAGCTTTGCTGACCAGTTGGTCGTCGAGTGCCACTGTGGCTCGCATGATTGGTTTACCTCTTCACCAAATCTATCACCATTAGGTGAAAATCTTGGTGGCAAGGATAGCGACATGGCCAGAGTTGACCGAACGTGACCATTTTCTGAAAGTGCGCGCGTTACCTTTGATGAGTGAGCCTTTATTGCGATGTCGCGTTGCCGGTGCCGTTGGACCGGAGCTTCACTTATGAGCTGAAGGGCTTGTCGGTGGAGGTGGGGGCGCGGGTGCTGGTGCCTTTTGGGGGGCAGCGGTTGGTGGGGGTTGTCATTGGGGTGCATGATGTGGCGCCGGGGAATGATGTTGAGGTGAAGGCGGTGGAGGTGGTGCTGGATGAGGCTGCCTTATTGCCCGATGAGTTGATGGAGCTGGCGAAGTGGATTGCCGGGTACTATGTGGCTCCGCTGGGTGAGGTGCTGCGGGGGATGCTGCCGCTTACGGCGGAGGTTCGGCGGCAGTGGGTTTATCGGATCGGGGAGGCGGGCCGGAAGGCGCTCTATGAGGCCGCTAAAGGGTCGTCTCGGCGGTCGCGGCTGAGTGTCGAGGATCAGAATCGCGAGTATGCGGTGCTGAATTATCTGGAGAGTGGCGAGGGGGCGAAGGTTGCGGCTATTCGTTCGGCTACGGGGGGAAATAAGGCTCTGCTGGATGCGATGGCTCGGAAGAAGTGGCTGGTGCGGGAGCCGCTGGCGGAGGTGAGAGATGCTCGGCGGGTGGAGATGGTGGCGGTGGCGGTGGAGGAGGGTGGCGGCCCGGTTTCGGGTTGGGAGTTTCGAGCTTCGAGTTCCGAGTTGCGAGAGGGGAAGAGGCTGCCGCGGTTAAATGAGAACCAGCTTGTGGTGATGGCGGAGCTGGCGGGCCGTGGGGGCCGGGCGTTGGTTCGGGAGTTGCGACTGAGGTTGGTGGATTTGGGTCTGCCGGAGTCTACGCTGGGGACGCTGGTGAAGCGGGGGTTGGTGAGGCTGGAGGAGACGGCTGAAGCGTTTCATATGAGCGGGCTGGAGTCGGGAAAAAAGCATGCGCATGAGCATTTGTTGAATGAGGCGCAGACTGAGGCGTTGGGGACGATTGTGGCGGCGATGGGGAAGGGTGGCTTTCGTCCGCTGCTGCTGTATGGGGTGACGGGGTCGGGCAAGACGAGTGTTTATTTTGCCGCGATGAAGCGGGCGCTGGAGGCGGGGAAGAGTTCGCTGCTGCTGGTGCCGGAGATTGGGCTGACGCCGGCGATGGCGGCGCAGATGGTGGCGGCGTTTGGGAGCGAGGTGGCGCTGTTGCACTCGCAGTTGACGCCGGATGAGAGGGCGGAGCAGTGGCACAGGATTCGGCGGGGTGAGGCCCGGGTGGTGGTGGGGACGCGGTCGGCGGTGTTTGCGCCGGTGCCGGAGCTGGGGTTGATCCTGGTCGATGAGGAGCATGACGGGAGTTACAAGCAGGAGGAGACGCCGCGTTATCACGCACGCGATACGGCGGTGATGCGGGCGAAGCTGCTGGGGTGTGCTGTGATCCTGGGATCGGCTACGCCTTCGCTGGAGAGCTGGGCGAATGCGGAACGGGGACGGTATGAGCGTGTCGAGATGCTGGAGCGGGTGATGGCGCGGCCGCTGCCGGTGGTCGAGATGGTGGATATGCGGGAGGAGTTTCGCGAGACCGGGCAGGAACAGCTTTTTTCGCGGCAGTTGATTACGGAGACGCAGGCTACGCTCGATCGGGGCGAGCAGGTGATTATTCTGCTGAACCGGCGAGGGTACAGCTTTGTGGTCATGTGCCGGAGTTGCGGGGAGAAGGTGCAGTGTGAGAACTGTGCGATTTCGCTGACGTACCACAGAGGACAGGGATTAGGGATCAGGGAACAGAGATTGGAGGAGAGCGGGGTTGCGCCGCCGGGGAGCCGGTTGGAATGTCATTATTGTGGGTTTCGGCGAGGAGTTCCGAAGGAATGTCCGGAGTGTAAGAGTGAGCACCTTTACTACATGGGGGCTGGGTCGCAGCAGGGTGAGGAGAGGCTGCAGGAGCTGTTTCCAGGGGCTCGGATTGGGCGGATGGATCGCGATACGGTGCGGACCCGCGGGGATATGGAACGGCTGTTGACGCGGCTGCATTCAGGGGAGATCAATCTGCTGGTGGGCACGCAGATGATCGCCAAGGGGCATGACATTCATGGGGTGACGCTGGTGGGTGTGGTGGGGGCGGATTTTGCGCTCGGCCTGCCGGACTTTCGGGCTCCGGAGAGGGTGTTTCAACTACTGACGCAGGTGAGTGGGCGGGCTGGGCGAGGGGAGCTTCCGGGGCGGGTGCTGGTGCAGACTTATCAGCCGGAGCACTACGTCAACAAGTTTGCGCAGACGCACGATTACACGGGGTTCGCGGCGAGGGAGATGTATATGCGGCGGGGGATGCGGTATCCGCCGTTTGCGGTGCTGGCGAACGTGATTGTGCAGGCCGGGAAGCTGGAGGAGGTGCTGGCCTGGGCTGAGGGGCTGGCGAAGTGGTTTGGACGGGCGGGGCTTACAGGTGTGAAGGTTCTGGGGCCGGCGCCGGCACCGATTTCACGGTTGAAGAGGATCTATCGGTATCACTTTCTGTTGAAGGCGGAGCGGCGGGATGTGCTGGGAGGGGCGTTGCGGAAGATGCTGGCGGCGGCTGAGGTGCAGGGGATTCCGCGGCGAAACCTGGTGGTGGATGTGGATGCGGTGCATTTGATGTAGTGCGCGCGGGTCCAATCTTCGGCGACATTGAAACGATCGCCGAAGAGGGAACACCATTGAGTAGCGGGTTAGTCGAGGAGGTGGAGTTCTTTGCCGGGCTTGAAGCGGACCGCTTTGCCGGGGGCGATGCTGACTTCGGCTCCGGTGCGGGGGTTGCGGCCTACGCCGGTTTTGCGGGGTTTGACGTTGAAGACTCCGAAGCCGCGTAGCTCGATGCGATCACCGCTGCTGAGGGAGTTTTTCATGGCTTCGAAGATTGCATCGACAGCCGATTCGGCCTTGATTCGAGGAAGCCCGGTTCGTTCTACTACACGTTGGATGAGGTCTTGCTTTATCAATGGGTCGCCTTCCTGGATTCCGCTGGGCCTGCTGGGGAGCGGTGCGATTTACGCCCGTAACAGGATGTTAGAAAGGGGTTTAGGTATTGTCAACGTCGCGGTTTGCGGTAGGCTGCTGAGAGGCAGGCAAACGACGCGGTGAAAGCGGCGAGATTGAGCTGAAAACAGGAGAAAAATGGCGATTAAGAGCGACAGGTGGATTCGGCAACAGGCGGTGGAACACGAGATGATTGCGCCGTTCAGCGAAAAACAGGTCAAAGATGGGTGCATTTCGTACGGGCTTTCGTCCTATGGGTATGATCTTCGCGTTTCTGACGAGTTCAAGATTTTCACGAATGTAAACAGCGCGATTATTGACCCGAAAGCGTTTGATGAACGTTCGTTTGTAAGTGTTCAGGCTGCAAGTGTAATTGTTCCGCCGAATTCGTTTGCTTTGGCCCGATCGGTGGAGTATTTCAAGATTCCGCGGGATGTGTTGACGATCTGTGTTGGCAAAAGCACGTACGCCCGGTGCGGGATTATTGTCAATGTGACGCCTTTTGAGCCGGAATGGGAGGGGTTTGTGACACTTGAAATTTCCAACACGACTCCCCTGCCAGCGCGCATCTATGCCAATGAAGGTTTGTGCCAGATTCTGTTTTTTCAAAGCGATGAAGTTTGCGAGGTGAGCTATGCGGACCGCAAGGGTAAGTATCAGCACCAGCAAGGAATCGTACTTCCCAAGTTGTAGATTGAGGCAAAGATGACCCGGGCCCAGCAGGTGCAGGTTGGCGTAGTGGCTGTGCACCCTTTGCGGTTGCTCGGTCTGCAGACGATTCTGGAAGAGAGTGGTCTGGAGGCGCGCGGCGCAAGCCTGGATGAGGCCCTGGTGGCGAACCATTTTTCCGCTGTGTTGCTGGATGGGGCCTGTGTCGAGGACCTGGCGACGGTCATCGTGCGCTTTCACACGGAGCGTCCCAGAGCGAAGATTGTGGTCATGGGCGACCACTTCCATGCGAGGGATGTGCAGGCTGTCGTGGATGCTGGAGCCAAAGGGTATCTCGAAGAGAGTGCCAGCGAGTCCGAGATTCGGGCGGCGATGCGTGCGGTGCTGAGCGGATCGGTATGGGCTCCGAGGAACGTAATGGCTCGGTTGATCGAGACAGGCGGGGTTTCATTCAATCCAGAGGCAGAGGGCCGGAAGCTGGAGGAGCAGATGACCCACCGGGAGCGCGAGGTTCTGCGGTTGTTGATGGATGGCCGGACGAACCGGGAGATTGCCACGGCGATGGGCGTGGAACCGGTAACCGTCAAGGCGCACATGGGCCGCATGCTGCGCAAGGCGGGGGCCAAGAATCGCGTGGAGTTGACGCTGAAGGCGCTGCTGGGCGGATTTGGGAAGCTGGCAAAGGCTTAGCAGGGGCGAGTAACCCGGCTCGCTTTCTTTGATGAGCGCGAATCTGTCGTGCAACCAACGGCGAAGGCTGTCCATCTGACCTACAAGTGCGGCGAAGTGGGTGTCAACGGTTGAAGCTGCGACTACAGATTTGAAAGGCAATGAAATGAAGAAGTTTACTAGCGTACTTTGTGCTTTGGCAGTAGCGGCTGGAACGATTCCTGCGATGGCGCAGGATGCGAAGTTGGTGGAGCGGCTGGGTAGCGCGTCGGAAGTGCTCAACGAGGTTATGGCCACGCCGGATAAGGGTATACCGCAGTCGATCCTGGCTGGAGCCGCTTGCGTCGTTGTGGTTCCGCATTACAAGAAGGGTGCATTCGTGATCGGCGCTCAGTATGGCCAAGGTGCAGCGACCTGCCGTACGCCGCGTGGATGGAGCGCTCCGGTGTTCGTCCGCCTCGAGGGCGGAAGCTTTGGCTGGCAGATTGGCGGTCAATCGACTGACCTGGTGCTGGTGGCGATGAACCGCCAGGGCCTGCAGCATATGTTGAGCAGCAAGTTCAAGCTCGGTGCCGATGCGGCTGCTTCGGCCGGGCCAGTTGGGCGTAATGCCCAGGCTGCGACGGATGCCAGCCTGCATGCGGAGTTTCTGACGTACTCGCGCAGCCGCGGTTTGTTTGCGGGTCTTGATCTGGACGGAACCGTGCTTTCGCAGAATGCGGATGATACGCGCTCGTTCTATGGTGCGAATATTCCGTTCGAGACGGTGCTTCATGGCGGACAGCCGGTGCCGGATGGTGCGAAGCCCTTTGTGCGTACGGTGGCGAAGTACTTCGTCAGCTCTCGCGCAGCGCAGTAAGAAGTTAGTCGGGCCTGACGGGTCGCCTTCGGGCGGCCCGTTACTTTTTGGGCGGTACACTTAGGGCTTGGATCGAGTGAATCAAGCTGATCGGTCGGCGAGGGTTGCGCACAGGGAGTCGCTGGAGTTTGCAGCGGTGCGTGCGATGGTGGGCTTGCTGGGTGTGCTGCCGCGAGAGGCTTCACGGTGGGTCGGGGCGGGGATTGGGGCTGCGGCGTTCCGTCTGCTGGGAAGATTGCGTAAGACAGGGTTGCGAAATCTGGAGCTGGCTTATCCGGAGAAGTCTGAGGCGGAGTGGTTAGGAATTTTGCGGCTGGAGTACCGGTCGCTGGGGTGGCAGATGGCGGAGTTCTGCCAGATGTCGAAGTACACGGCGGAGTCGGCGTCGAAGTTTATCCGGTATGAGGGTTTGGAGAATTATCTGGCGGCGCGGGCCAAAGGGAAGGGTGTGCTGGTGGTGACCGGGCACTTGGGAGCTTGGGAGCTTTCGAGTTTTTATCATTCGCTGATGGGGTATCCGATGTCGCTGGTGATTCGGCGGCTGGATAATGCGCGGGTCGATGTGCTGGTCAATGCGATTCGGACGCAGCATGGGAACCGCGTGATCCATAAGGACGACTTTGCGCGGGGTTTGATTACGGCGATGCATGAGGGCGAGACCGTCGGAATTTTGATGGACACGAACATGACGCCGCCGCAGGGGGTGTTTGTGCCGTTCTTCGGGGTGGAGGCTTGTACGGCGTCGGGACTGGCGCGGGTGGCGCTGCGGTCGGGTGCGGCGGTGCTGCCGGGATTTTTGGTGTGGGAGGAGTCGGAGAAGAAGTATGTGCTGCGGTTTGGAGAGGAACTGGAGCTGATTCGCGGGAGCGAGGACGACGTGACGGCGAATACGGCCTTGTTTACAGCGGCGATTGAGGCGTATGTTCGGCGGTATCCGGGGCAGTGGCTTTGGGTGCATCGGCGGTGGAAGACGCGGCCGGAGGGGGAAGGGAGTTTGTACTGATGACGGTAAGGGAGATAGCGGCGCTGGTGGGGGCGGAGCTTGCCGGGAGCGGCGATGGGGAGATTGTGCGCGTGTCGGGGTTTGGCGATGCCGGACCGGATTCGGTGGTGTATGCAGTGGATGATGCTGCCTTGGAGGCGGCACTGGGGAGTGGCGCGGGGGTGATTTTAGCTCCGATGGGCGCAGATGTTCTGGATGAGCGGGTGTTGAGGGTGCGGGATGCGAAGTATGCGTTTGCGGTTTGTGGGAGGGCTCTGGCTGCGGAGGCGGCCCACTCATCCGCAAAGGACGCCGATGAACGGGGCACCCGGATCCATTCGGGCGCCAGCGTAGATGCTTCCGCGAGGCTGGGTGTTGGCACGCGTGTGGGCTCCGGGGCGGTGATTGAGGCGGGGGTTGTGGTGGGGCAGGATTGTTTGATTGGCAGCAACGTGACTTTGTGTGCGGGGGCGGTGTTGGGAGACCGCGTGGTGGTGCAGGCCGGAGCGGTGCTGGGTTCTACGGGCTTTGGGTATGTGCGGAATGCGGAGACGGGGGAGTATCTGCTGTTTCCGCAGCAGGGCCGGTTAGTGATTGAGGACGATGTGGAGATTGGGGCGAATACAACGATCGATCGCGGGGCGCTGGGTGAGACGCGGATTGGGCGGGGGACGAAGATCGACAACGGCGTGCATATCGGGCACAACTGCTCGATTGGGAAGAATGTGGTGATTGCGGCGCAGGTGGGGATTTCGGGGTCCTGCGTGGTGGAGGATGGGGCTGTGCTGGCGGGGCAGGTGGGGCTTGGCGATCACGTGACGATTGGCAAGGGCGTGATTATGGGCGGGGCTAGTGGCGTGTTTCCGCATAAGAGGGTGGATGGGCCCGGGCAGATGTTTATGGGGGTGCCGGCGGTGCCTTTGAAGGAGTATTTGAAGACGCAGGCGAAAGTGCGGCGGCTCTGAGCGATGAGTTTTGAATGATGAGTTATGAGTTATGAGTTTCCAGTTGGGAGGTGCGTATGGGCGTTGTGGTGGTTGGGGGGCATGCGCGGAATATTGGCAAGACCAGCGTTGTAGCTGGGTTGATTGCGGCGCTGCCCGAGATGCGGTGGACGGCCGTGAAGATTACACAGTTTGGGCATGGGGTTTGTTCGGCGAATGGGGAGCCGTGCGATTGCGAGACGGCAGATCATACGATTGCGGTGAGTGAGGAACGCGAGCGGGCGAGTGGGACGGACTCTTCGCGGTACCTGGCGGCAGGGGCGGCGCGGTCGTTCTGGGTGCGGACTCGGCAGGGGCAGCTGGTGGAGGCGATGCCCCGGGTGCGGGCTCTGATTGCGGAGGCGGAGAATGTGATTATCGAGTCGAACAGCGTGCTGCGATTTCTAAAGCCTGATGTTTTTGTGAGCGTGCTGGATCCTGCGGTGGCGGACTTCAAGGCTTCGGCGCTGCGGTATCTGGATCGCGCGGATGCGGTGGTGATGCCGGCGGGGTCGGACGCTGCGTGGGCTGGAGTGTCGGCGGGGTTGGTGGCGCGGGCGCGAAGGTTTGATATGCCCGTGGGGGGGTACTGCTCGGCAGAGTTGGTGGAGTTTGTGGCGGGGAGAGTACTGAGGCGAGGAACTGATCGAGTGGCGAGTTACGAGTCTTGAGTTTCGAGTAGGGCTGAAGCTAAATGCTTTGGACGGGGAGGGCCATCAGGTCGCTCGCGAGGGAGACTTCTTTTTGGACGAAGGGTTCGGCGTAGCGGACGCCGGCCAGCAGACCGTAGTGGCGGGCGGTGGAGAACATGCGTTCGCGGATGTCTTCTTCGGGGACAAAGAGGCCGGTGCCGGTGGTCTGGTTGCCGTACTGGGAGCGGTAGGCCAGGAGGGATTGCTGGCGGGTTTCGATGTGGGGCGTGATGTCGACGACGAAGGTGGGGCGGACGTCGGCGTAGAGCGAGGCGTAGAGGATTTTGTAGGGGCGATGTGGGGCGCCGGGGACGTCGAGGCGGGAGAGGCCCGCGATGAAGCAGGCTTCGTAGCCTAGCGTGGCGGCGGTGTAGTGGTCGGGGTGGCGGCCTTGCCAGTAGGGGAGGATGACTACGCGGGGGCGGAGGCGGCGGAGGGTTGCGGCCAGCTTGAGGCGGTTTTCGTAGGTGTTCTGGATGTTGCCGTCGGGGAGGTCGAGGGCTTCACGGTGGGAGACGCGGAGGATGCGGGCGGCTTCGGCGGCTTCGGCGGCGCGTTCGGCTGCGGAGCCGCGGGTGCCGGCTTCGCCTTGCGTGAGGTCGACGATACCGGTGGTCCAGCCAAGAGCCTGCTGGACGAGGAGCGTGCCGCCGCAGGTTTGTTCCACGTCATCGCGATGGGCTGCGATGGCGAGGATGTCCACTGTGGCTGGCATGGGCTGGTTAGTCGGCGTCGTTGGTGACAGCATCCATGTAGGCTACGTCGAGGACGGTGCCCTGTATGGTGATGTTGGTGTTGTCCAGCTCGGTTCCGGCGGCGGGGGTGGTGTTCCGTGCCGGGTCGTTGATATCGGTGATTGCTCCGCCGGTGTAGAAGGCGTGGATCTGGCCACCGTAGGCGGTGAACATTTTGTGGTAGTTCTGCACCCAGCAAAGGCCCGTGAGGCTGCCGTAGTAGTACGGGTTCTGGTTTCCGTTGGGGAACGGGACGGTGGTCGGACCGCCGGGGGTCACGGCGGGAACGATGGCCGCCGTCAATGTGGAACCGAGCGTGACCATGGTGAGGCAGTTGTAGTTCTTTCCGGTGGCCTGGCGCTCGCCGTTAGCGCACTGCTGTGCGCCGATCCAGAGGGTGTTGTCGTCGGCGAAGAGCATCTTGGAGTGATGGCCGTCGGAGATGCTGATGGGATTCGAGACGGCGTAGGTGGAGAGGTTGAGCGTGGTGAGGTAGCCGCTGAAGAGACCGTCGGGGCGCGGCGTCGGGACGATGGCACCGGAGGCACTGGTGTTGTAGAGCGACTGGCCGGCGAGGTAGAGCGTGGTGCCGTTCGAGAGAGCTGCGGTGACGCCGCCAGGGATAGGTATGGGGTTGGCGACGGGGAGTACGGAACGCGGATCGGGTGCCCCGGGGCCAAGCGGGTTGACGGTGGGGATGACGTCGGTGGTGAGCGCGCCTTCCTGCAGGAAGCTGATGCTGGCGGTGGTGCCGCCGCACTCGGGACCGCAATTCAGGACGTACGCGGTGGTGCCGTCGAGCGAGAAGTAGACGTCGGAGGGGCGGTCGTAGGTTCCGGGCACGGGGACGACGCAGTAGACCGGGAGCAGCAGAGGCTGGCAGTCGACTGAACCGGGGGGGATCGTCGGATTGCTGGTGGCGTTGAGCTTGACGAGGCGGTAGAGGGCGTTGGAGTTGCGCACCA
>CAZZYB010000090.1:0-452 GCA_964658125.1 uncultured Acetobacteraceae bacterium
AAGCGTCTGGTCACAAACCCAGAGCTCGAGTTGGAAAGAGTTGTGAAAGTTCCTATTCGGGGCAAGTGAGCTAGTGCGCTTTCAACTACATCGGTTCGGGACGCCCGGTTGAGTCCTTGAGGCGCCGGTAGGCCATTACTGCAGGCACACTCAAACTCACTTTTGTTCCCGTGGCTGGTCCGCTCACGATCTTGAGTCGGCCTTTTAGTTGCTTTGCACGCTCACGCATGCCCACCAACCCCCAGTGTTGAGCGCGTCCGTGCTCCAACGTGTGTGCATCGATGCCACAACCATCATCAGTTACAGACAGACTCCAGCGTAGCCATCCCCAACTGATTTCAACTTGCACGTTGCTCGCACCGGCATGACGCACGGCGTTCAGGATTGCCTCTTTGGCGATAGAGCAAATCTGTTCAAGGGCGGCGCTCTTCAGACGGCGAGGTCTGCCTGTT
>CAZZYB010000090.1:462-812 GCA_964658125.1 uncultured Acetobacteraceae bacterium
TCGACCGCAAACTTACCTGCGCCTCTCCAAAGTCTGAGATCTCTTGGAAGAAGTCTCGAAGATTGCTTTCAACGCCTATGTGGCCTGAGTCGGGAGTTCGAAGTCCAACGACTGAGAGCCTGGCCTCTTCGATGACGCGTTCCATTCCTTCGAGGACGAACGCAAATCTCTGCTTTAGGGGCGAGTCGCTCGCTATCTGCTTCTCCGCGACGTGGAGATGCATTAGTGAACTAATGAAGCCTTGAAGGAGAGTGTCGTGTACATCGCGTGCAATCCGAGTCCGTTCTCTTAGACGTTCATCAGCCAAGATATTTGCCTGAGCCAAGAGGAAGCGTGTTCGAGCGAGGTAG
>CAZZYB010000090.1:822-10895 GCA_964658125.1 uncultured Acetobacteraceae bacterium
AGCAGAAGAAAGAAGGCGGCCGAGGTAGTTCTGATATACCAACGCTGCCAAAAACCTGGTTCGATCACCACACGAACCGTGCTCTCCTCAGAACTCCATGAGTCCGACTCATTCGAAGCGATCAAGCGGAACGTGTATGTGCCAGGAGCCAGATTCGTATAAGTTGCGGTTCGGTCGCGGACGGTATTGCTCCATGATTTGTCAAAGTCGTCGAGCCTATAACGAAAGCGAACTCGCTGCGGTGCATGAAGGTCCAATCCAGTGAACGAGAAGCTCAGGCGTTTAGCACCAGGCATGACTTTGGCGTTGTTGCTATCAAGGAGCACACCATCTGCCCTTATCTCTTCGATATGTGGGATCACCAGAGGAAGGGGCGCTTGATTCGATTCGATCATCGCCAACTCGTGTGCGGTGGTCATCCACAAGTTCCCCTCCCCATCCTTCACCAACGAGCGCGACCGGTGGACACCTTCACTGGATTGCAGCCCATCGTCGTTTCCGTAGACCCTTATGGAATTGGGGTTTGACGCCAACAAGTCTGATGGCGCGGCTCTGATGACGGCATGATCGCCCGCGATCCAGAGATTACCAGCCATATCTAGACCAAGCCCAAAAATCCTTTGAGGGGAGCCCGCCCCTAAAGATATTTTTCGCTCCTCGTTTTTGGTGGCCAGGATCAGCCCCTTTGCAGTGCCTATCCAGAGACCATGAGGAGCGTCTTCAAACAAGGAGAGGACATCTTTCGCAACGTGCTTTGAGCCGGGACTCAGCGGCGTGCATCGTTGTCCACGAATTTTGCAGGTTCCAGCAGATGTGCCAACCCATACTTCACCTCGATTGCCAAGTTCGATCGCCGATACATCGTTGGCGGGCAGACCGTCGCGATCATCGACGTGAGTAAATTTGCCGTCTTGTAACTTGTTAAGCCCACCCGTAAGGGTGCCTGCCCAGACCGTCTCCTCAGCATCTACGCGAACGACGTAAACACTGTTTTGCGAAAGGCCGTCGACAGTTGTCCAGGTTCTGCTGTCTATCCTGCCGTGCCTTGGGCGCAGTCGCGTCAGTCCGCCGCGACGTCGGCCAACCCAGATATCGTCCCCCTGTCCGTCGATGGAATACACCTCATCTGCTGGTAGGCCATCGTTGAGAACAGTGTGTACGATCCCGTCTTGTATCCAGTGGAGCCCACCTCGGACGTCTGCGAACCATACCCACCCTTGTTGATCGACGTACAGAGGTCCGAAGCCGGGGCCGATTGACGGGTCGGTGACTTTCACAGGAACGATTGGAGTGCCTTCCAGCCGCTCCAGACTAGAATCGGTACCAAACCAAATGTCTCCTTCGCGATCTTGCATCAGCGCGGTCACAGGTGCTGCGTCAACGTGGGGTTCAATCGGCACCCATTCAGCAGCAGCGGCACTGTATTTAAGCAATCCTCTTGACGTCCCTACCCATAAGTTCCGATCCCGATCCTGCATGATCGTGAGTATTTGAACGTGCTGCATGTCAGGATTTGGAAAAGGGCGGCGTGACAGGTGGTTGCCATCCCAATACGCAAGCCCGTCATCAGTTCCCACCCAAACATGACCGTCACTGTCGGAAAGGAGGCAATTGATCTTTTTGTCTACGTCCAAACTGACCACGGGCTCTAACACGCCGCCCATCCAAGACAGAAGCCCACGGTCAGTTCCGATCCACAGTCTTCCATCGTTCGCCTGCGAGATGGAAATCAGGAGCGATTGCGAATGGATCGGGAGTGCTTCGACATGATCCTTTGAAATGCGAATGATGCTTTTGTGGAGGTCAGCGGCGTAAATACCTGACTTTTGAGCACTGGCCATTGTGACGACACCAAGAAGCCGGGTGCCCAAGGTGATGGGAGAAGAGATGCTGTCCCTTTGTACCTTGCGTATCCGGGTGTCAGCCGCCCGAACCCATAGGACGCCATCCTTGTCCACTGTGAGGCCTAAAATGTCTCGCAGTGGTTTCTGTTCGTCCGTCAGGATTGGCACGAATCGTGTGCCATCAAACCGAAGAAGGCCTTCAACTGTCCCAATCCAAAGATAACCATCGCGCGTCTGTGCGATAGCTTGAATGCGACTTGGCGGAAGACCTTGCTCCGGCCCCCATTCAGCCCGCTTGTATTCGTGCATTTGTGTGACGTTGCCTTGAGCGCACGCACTGAAAGACCACGAAATTGCGACCAAGGCGACGACGTGGATATGGATTTTGATAGCTGCTCTCTCAGGGGTAGAACTCAAAGGATTTCAACACGACTTCTGCGTCATGCGTCGGAGGAATGGGAGCAAAACCGTAGTTGCAGAGATTCAGGTAAAGGCGCGCATCATCCGATCTGGGCACTCCAGTCCGAAATAGCCAAGACACTATCTGTTTTTGAGGACGTTGGTCCCCTCGTGAAATCGAAAAATCTGCCTCATCCGGATGCCAGTCCAAACCGAGCTCAAGAGGACCCGGCGGAACATCAAAATGGTAAAAGTTCGTTGGTACAAAGGACGGCTGAATCGTGAACTCAGCATTCGTGTTGGCAGGCACGCCCCGGCGGGTGATGTGAATCGCTAATTCTCTATGGTCACCGTCATTGGCGTGCTCAAGATAGGTGAATGTACTGAACATTACCGATGGTTCGAGATGAGCAGCATCTCCAGTCCTAAGGGTGTAGGTACCGTAACCAAATGACCGAACACTATGGAGTTCCGCACAAACCCAACCATGAGCGCTCCGGCTGAGTCTCAAATGTAAATTTCCAGTCGCGTCCACTGAGACATTGTCAGGACTGTAATCATTGCTCTTGGTGCCATAATCGCCCGGTATCGTGCGTATCTGCCAGTCAAGGCCGCTCCATCGAAGGGGCTTCCCACCTGTTGCGTCTTCCGATAGTGGAACGGCTTTTCCGCTAGCCTTTATCACGGCAACCGCCTCAACCGTCTTTCGTGCTATTGGAAGCGCTTCCAGGAACTGAGGAGGGGGAGCCGTCTCGTTGGTCAAGATGGCGGCATATTGTGTTCCAAGGTGAATCTGTGCGCTCCATGAACCATCTTCTTGAATTTCGGTGCGCGGTTTGGACGCAAAAGGTTGCACCCACCAACGTCCATCTGCCAATGCGTAAAGGACGATATGACGTCCACTGTGCCGCCCTATCACTTTACCGCGGATGAGGGACGTATTCTGGCCACCGCCAGAACTAGCTGGAGGAACGTCTAAAAATATGATGGATGATCGACTACATCCATTAAGGAGTGAAACCGTCGCAGCCAAGAGGCACGACGTGGTGACCGCTGACGTAAATCTACCCGATAAAGCATTCATCCACATGGCGGCCTTATTGTTCGAGTATGCCGCGCTTGAACGCAATGACGACTGCGTGAGTGCGATCACTCGCTTCGAGTTTTGCGAGGATACTTTGCACGTGGCCCTTAACGGTATGCACAGATAGTTTGAGGTCGTCGGCGATGATCTTGTTTGACTTCCCAAGTGCGACTGATTCCAAGACGTCAATCTCGCGCAGGGTGAGCGAATCACCTCCGGCGTGCTCGGCCATTGATGTAGCGATTTCCGGAGGGATTCTTCGCTGCCCTGAGTGAACAAGGCGAATCGTGTTCACTAACTCTGCACGCATCATGCTCTTTAGTAGGTAGCCGCTGGCACCTGCTTTGAATGCCTGGAGTGCAAGGACATCCCCGCCGTAGGTGGTGAGCACGATGATTCGAGCTGTTGGCGAAATAGCACGGATCGCCGCAATCGCCTCGATGCCGGTCCCTTTGGAGAGCCGAAGATCCATCAAAGTGATGTCGGGATGGTGGCACTTGTATGCGGTGATTGCCTCGTCGCGGTCTGCTGCTTCAGCAACCACCGTCATGCCTGGCTCGGCGTTGATAACACTCGTTATGCCGGCGCGCAAGAGCGGGTGATCATCGACAGCCAGTACACCGATGGTGCGTGTTGTCGACATGCCTGCTCTCCTGAAGAACGGTGGCGTAGAACACAAGAATACTCCGGTAAGACTGCAGCCGCCCCCGCCAAAAGGACTGCTTTGATGTTTTCCGAGCTTTTGCTTTGGCGTTCGCAAATTCAGACCGTGTGATTCGTGTTCAGAACATCACTACTGGTACATGAATTGGGGGGCCAAAAGAACTGTCAAAGACAGGTCCCAATGCCTCTATTGCGGAATTCGATCTGCGAATAACTTTGTCCTAGCAAGCAGCGGTACGGAGCAATCACATGAGTGTTACATCGAGTCCACATTTGTTCTCTCCAATTCGTTTGGGAGCCCTGCAACTCAAGCACCGCGTCATCATGGCACCGTTGACCAGGTCGCGGTCTGTTCAGCCGGATTCCGTGCCGGGAGACCTGATGCTTGCCTACTACGACCAAAGAGCGTCCGACGGAGGTCTCATCATCTCGGAGGCAACGAACATCTCCCTCACGAGCAGGGGTTGGCTGGGTGCTCCTGGTCTCTATTCGGACGAGCAGGTAAACGGATGGAAGGCTATCACGGCGGCTGTCAAAGCAAAGGGCGGCCATATGTTCGCTCAACTTTGGCATACGGGGCGGTCATCTCATGTCGCCATGACAGGCGGAGCTCAGCCTGTGAGCGCATCCGTCCACGAGTCTTATTGGAAAGACCCCAGCCATCTCGTGTCGATACCCGGAGGTTGGGCACAGTCTTCACCCCACCGTGCCGCTTCGGTGCAAGAAATCGGGGAGATTACAGAGGACTACCGAAAAGCAGCGGGGCGTGCCATGGATGCTGGCTTCGAAGGTGTCGAACTGCACGCGGCTAACGGTTATCTCATGGATCAGTTTCTTCAGAACGGAAGCAACGTGCGCACCGACGAGTACGGTGGCTCCTTAGAGAACCGATTTCGGTTTATGTCCCAAGTGCTTGACGCTCTTATTTCCGTTTGCGGATCTGATCGTGTAGCGGTGCGCCTAGGGCCGGGTGGGACTTGGAACGGAATATGCGACAGCGACCCTGTGGCCCTTTTTTCGTATGTCGCTGAACAACTCAATAAGTTTGACCTTGCTTACCTCCATCTCATTGAGCCGCGCGTCGGAGGCAGCATAACAACCCACCCGGAAAAGGGTACGGCAGCAGCGCAGCAACTGAGGCCAATCTTCAAAGGCAATCTGATCGACGCCGGTGGCTTCGAGCCTGACACCGCCGAAACGGCTATCGCATCTGGCTTGATCGATGCGGTGGCATTCGGTCGGCACTTTGTTTCGAACCCAGATCTGGTGCGACGGATTCGCGAGCAACTTCCGCTAGGGGATTATGACCGCGACACGTTCTACACCTTCGACGCGAAAGGTTACACAGATTACCCCGCATATGACATCGCATTAGGCGCCTAACCCGGACTAACACAGGAGAATCGAAATGAGTAAGAACGCAAACATCATGCTGGTACACGGCGCTTGGGCTGACGGTTCCTGCTGGAGCAAGGTCATCCTTATGTTGCAAGCGAAGGGATTCACCGTTACATCCGCTCAGATCCCCCTTACGTCGCTCGCCGACGATATCGCGGTGACTCGCCGCCTGCTTTCCGACTCTCCCGAGCCTACCGTCTTGGTTGGCCATTCCTACGGTGGGGCCGTAATCACCGGGGCAGCAACCGAGACTCCGAATGTAAAGGCGTTGGTTTACATCACAGCCTTTGGACTTGATGAAGGGGAGAGTTTGGAGTCCCTGGCAAAACAAGGGCCGCCTTCGCCTGGTTCCACGGCAATTGAGCCGGACGCTCAAGGATTTCTGTGGATCAACCGCGAGAAGTTCCACGAAGCATTCGCTGGAGGAGCCACCGTGGACGAAGCTGCTGTGATGGCGGCTGTCCAGAAGCCGCTCAGTTTCGCTGCGTTCGGCGGCAAGGAAGGCTCGCCGGCATGGAAGACGCTACCTTCCTGGTATCTGGTCTGCACGGAGGACAAGATGATCCCCCCTCCCGCCCAGGAATTCCTTTCAAAGCGGATGAACGCTACGGTTCGCTCCGTACCATCCAGTCACTGCCCCTTCATGTCGCATCCGCAGCAAGTTGCGGACATCATCGCGCTCGCGGCTGAGTCCGTAAAGAAGTAGTCGTCGGTAGTCCGTGCCACGACTCCGCCTCATCACGGCGGAGAAAGCGGAGTCGTGGATTACTGCAGAACGAGATCGGAGAGGTCATGTCTGGAAAACCTAAAGTTCTTGTCATGGGAGCGACCGGCCAAGTGGGCGGTGCGCTAATCCCGCTCCTCCTCAGGGACGAACGCATCGAAGTGATCGCGGCCGCACGAAGTCCCGAGAAGGCCGCGAAACTAGGGGTCCCTTACGTCCACCTCGACTTGGATGACTTTTCGACCTTTGCTCCCGCCCTTGAGGGAATCGCTCGGATCTTCATGGCGACCGGTTACACAGTGGATATGCTTCGTCAGAGTAAAGATCTTGTCAACAGCGCCCAACGAGCAGGCGTTCAACAGATCGTCCACCTTGGTGCATGTGGGGATGACGACACTCGCGTCTCCCACTACGGTTGGCATCAATTCATCGAGCGCTACATCGCAGGCTCGGGTGTGATGTTCACGCACCTGCGGCCAGAGATTTTCATGCAGAACCTCCTTGGGTACGGCGGTGAAAGCTACGTCAACCAGGGTGTGATTGCTCACTATGTCGGCGGTGCACGACTGAGCTGGGTTGATTGCGACGATGTTGCGGCAGTCGCAGCTGCGTGTCTTACGGAACCGGAAAATCACGCGAACGCGACATATCGGCTCGGGTACGAAGCCAAGACATATTACGAGCTTGCTGAGGTCTTCACGAAGGTGCTCGAACAGCCGTTCAGCTACGAACCGCGACCGCCATCAGAATTCTTACAGAACGTTCTTGCTGCCGGGGCCGAACCTGCCTACATGAAGTGCGTCTTCGACAGCTACACCGATCTCACCAATGGAGTCGATCTCAAAGCCGACGAGGTCTTTGACAACTTTCGACAGATCACTGGACGGTCTCCGCACACCATAGCTGACTTTGCTTTGCGGCACGCAGATCGCTTTCGCTACTAAAACTGAGACAAGAGTAGGAGTCTTATGTCTGAGCAACAACCAATTCGAGTAGGGCTTGTGGGGGTCGGCAATTGGGCGACCTACGGACACATCCCTGCACTTAGGCTCCTTCCGCAATATCAGATCGCAGCCGTTTGCAGCAGAAGCATGGATAAGGCAAGAACGACCGCGGATAGATTCGATATCGAACACGCCTTCAGTCGAGTTGAAGACTTACTGAACCTGCCGGACCTTGATCTGGTTGTTGTACTATCGCCGGCACCGGAACACGCAAAGATCGTCAAAGCAGCGATAGCTGCAGGCAAAGATGTCTACTGCGAGTGGCCTCTGACTACCAACACGGACGACTCCAGGGAACTGCTGGCCTTGGCGCGTGGCGCCGGTGTGCGGCACTTTGTAGGGCTACAACGTAGTGTAGGCGCCAGTTCTTTGCATCTCGCTCAGCTCATCAGAGAGGGCTATATCGGTGAGGTAAGGTCTGTTCGTATGCATGTCAGCATGGGTTCGTTCGGTTCCACGCGGGCAGCCTCGCTTGAATGGACACTTCCTGCAAAGAACTTCTCGCATGTGCTCTCGATCTATGGTGGCCACTTCATGGATATGCTCTTCCATGCGATCGGTAAACCGGAGCGGCTCAGTGCCATTGTCGCCACCCAATTTCCAATCTTGACCTTGGCTTCTACGGGACAGGAGTTCGCCAACGAGACACCAGACGCCTTTATGGTCATGGGACAGCTCGCCAGTGGGGGAATGTTTCAGATTCAAATCGAAGGTGGTAAGCAGAACATAAGCGGTCTGCAGATTGAGATCACAGGAACTCGTGGCGATATGAAAGTCCTTAACGAGAAGGCCTTTGTCACGAAGCATCATGATGTGATTGAAGTCGCTCTAGGAGACAAAGGAGCCTGGACTTCGTTACTACTTCCAAGCTCGACCCAACTCATTCCCCCATCCGATCTGGACGTCAGTGTCCAGGACCTCGCGCAGCTCTACTCTGCCTTCGCATCCGATCGTCACACCGGCTTCACTGCAGCCCGGACGTTTAGCGATGCTGTGGAACTGCACTGTCTAATCGACGCGATCAATGCGTCCTCACGTCAACACAAATCAGTAGTACCTGCGGGGGAATGATGAACACCACAACAGCCCAAAAAAACCGGAGCACCGTTCTCGAAGCGTTTGAAGCCCTCTTCAATGAGCGGGACTATCAGAAGGCAGCGACATTTTGGTCGTCAGGCTATATCCAACACAGTGCGTATATAGCGCCCGGTCGAGATGGACTCTTCAATCTGGTGAGGGGATTACCTTCCACCGCCCGTTACGAGAATGCTTTGGCTGTGGCTGACGGAGACTACGTCATTCTTCACGGTTGTTTCTCGGGAACCGGTCTTCCAAGAAACTGGATCGTTGCGGACATTGTGCTGATGAAGGACGGCTTGTTGGTCGAACACTGGGATGTCATCCAGGACGAAGCTACTCAGTCCGAGTCCAAGAGTGGTCGACCTATGTTCGGGAACTCCTTCGCCCCCGAGAAGCCACTCGAACAAACCACTGACGGGAGCAAATAATGCGCGAGACGGATGACAAAAAGCTTCTTCTTCAACCGTTTCTGTTTGGCGATCTCGAACTCCGCAACAGGATCGTCATGGCCCCTTTGACTCGCGCGCGGACCCCCCTTGAGGGTGCAGTGCCTAACCCTCTTATGAAGGAATACTACGAACAGCGAGCAACCGCGGGGCTCATCATCAGCGAAGGCACTTTCGTGAGTGATCAGGCGCGAGGATGGTTTGGTGCGCCAGGAATCTACACCGAAGCGCAACGGAAGGGTTGGGAGTCCATCACCAACGCTGTTCATTCAGCGGGTGGCCGAATCATCGTGCAGCTTTGGCACCAAGGGTCAGTATCAAGTGCTGCCTTGGTCGGCTCTGGCCGTCTGCCTTTAGGACCGTCGGCAGTGAATCCCGAGCAACTCGTACATATCGGTTATGGCACTACCCAGGCCAGCGCTGTTCCACGAGCCATGACCTTAAAAGAGATCCGTCAGACGATCTCTGAATTCCGTCATGCCGCGAAGGTTGCTCTCGACGCCGGTTTCGACGGTGTGCAGATTCAGGGTGGTTTCGTTTATCTGTTCCAGCAGTTCCTACAGGAGAATCTGAACCTGCGCTCTGACGAATACGGTGGCTCCATGGAGAATCGCGCACGGCTCTTGTTCGAGGTGATCGAAGCCGCTATCGAGGTCTGGCCGGCGAATAGGGTTGGTGTTAAGGCCGGCCCGATGATGTCGGAGCGTGGCGGCTTTCGCTCACTTCCTTCAACCCTTCCGACCTCCGAGTACGTCTATCAACGGCTGAACGACTACGGACTGTCACACGTGATGCTCATGCGGCAGCTCGCCGATCTGGAAGGAACACCACTTCAGAAGCTTCAGGGCGATGCTGTTATTGAGCATTTCCGAAAGTTGTATGGCGGAACTCTCATGTTGAACGTTGGCATCGATGCCACCCACGCCGAAGAGCTGTTGCACAAAAGGCTAGGGGACTTGGTCGCATTTGGTCGTGACTACATCGCGAATCCAGACTTGGTTGAGCGTATCCGCCTTGGTGCGCCATTCAACGAGCAACGTCCGGAGGGCTATTACGGAGACAGCGGCGCTGGGTATACGGACTATCCAACTCTTGCCCAGATTGCCGCCAGGGAGATTCAGCATGTCTGATTTCGATGAAGTGGGAACCGTGGCATTTTTCCGAGAACGCCGACGTGCCGAGGCCATCACAACGAGTAAAGTGCTGCGTGCGATGACGCCGGAGATGATGGACTATAGGGTTCACTCCGAATCGTCCACACTCGGTGCGATCGCGTGGACAATCGTCCGTTGTCTTCAAGTCTGCGTCCAGCTGACACACAACCAAACCGCTGAGGTTCCGAGGGAACCGCCGCCGCGATTAGAACAATTGCAGGTTGCTTTCGACGAAGCGGAGACACAGCTAGGTTCTCGCCTGCTCGAAATAAATCAA
>CAZZYB010000091.1:0-10889 GCA_964658125.1 uncultured Acetobacteraceae bacterium
ATGGCAGCTCGAATGAGCGGGCTATTATGAATGGCATTCGTGTGGCTGCCGAGTTCGCGGAGGCTGAAGTGAATTCCGCGATTGAGACGGCTTTGGCGAACCGTTAGCGATCACACGATAGAATCAGGGCTCCAACACCAGAGCAAGAAGGAGCAACCGTAATGGCTTCGAACAAGTTTCTTGATCCGCCTCCCGCTGCGACACGCGATAAGGCCTCGTTTGAGCTACTGCGCGTGTGGGTTGCGGAGCAGGGTCAGCATGTTAGCCTGCGCTCCGGTGCGTGGGAAGACCCGTTCGCATGGGGGATTGTGCTGGCTGATCTGGCGCGCCATATTGTGAATGCGGAGGCGATGCACCGCAAAGGCCTGGATGAGGAAGCCTTCCTGGGACGCTTGCTGGAGGGTTTTCACGCGGAGATTGAGTCGCCTACCGATGAGCCGGAAGGCGAGATCCTGCAATAACCGCTCAGGCGAAGTGGGCGACGCGTTCCAGTTCTGCCTGAATGGCTTCTACGGTAGTGCCGACGCCTTCGATCTTGGAGGCGACTCCGCGAGCTTCGTCAGTGGAGATGCCGTACCCACGGCCGCTGAGGAAGCTGGTCACGAGTTCGGCGGCCTGGAAGGAATCGACACCCGACTGGAGCAGGTCGGACCTCAGTGTCGCGAGGTCGGTTGCGGTAAATTTCTCGATGCCGTGTGCAACGTCAGTGGTCAGGATGACAGGTTGCAAGTCCTGTGACGAGTCATGGGGCGCTTGATTTTCGATATCGTTCACTTTGTGCCCTCTTCAGCAAAGATGCACGCTGGTAAGGGGTTAGACAAGCGATTGCGCTGCGGGGTTGTAGACGATCGCAGCTACAATCAAATCCTTTAGCAGGCAACCATCGACTCATGCACACCATCGCGCGATACCATGAAGACATGTCTTTTGCTGCTGCATCGTCTCCGCGATTGCTTGATGGGATTGCGATTGCCAATGAGATCAAGGCGGAGGTTGCGCTTGAAGTGACGGCGGCGCGGGACCTCGGATACACTGCGGGCCTTGCCGTGGTGCTGGTGGGTGAAGTGCCGGCTTCGCAAATTTATGTTCGCAGCAAGGTGAAAACCTGCGCGGAGCTGGGCATTTATTCGGAGATGATTACGCCGCCGGAGACGGTCACTACAGAGGAGTTGCTTGAAATTGTTGCGGGGCTGAATACGCGTGACGACATCGATGGCATCCTGATTCAATTGCCGCTGCCGGCGCATGTGGACACGCCGCGGCTGCTCGATGCGGTGGCGCCGGAGAAGGATGTGGATGGGTTCCATCCGGTGAACGTGGGGCGCCTGCTGAGCGGTACGGGAGGCGATGATCTGCTCGCACCATGTACGCCTGCGGGGATTATGGAAATTCTGCGACGCAGCGATATTCCCGTTGCGGGGAGCCGTGCTGTGGTTGTCGGACGTTCGAATATTGTGGGCAAGCCTGTGGCCGCGATGCTGATCAATGGTTCTGCGACCGTGACGGTGTGTCACTCGAAGACCAAGGACCTGGGGGACATTACGCGGGATGCGGACATCCTGGTTGCAGCTATCGGGAGGCCCGGTTTTGTGACTCGCGATATGGTGAGGCCGGGGGCTACGTTGATCGACGTAGGCATCAATCGCATTACGTGCGAGGCCGAGCTGGAACAGTTTTTCCCCGGTGATGCAGACCGGCGTGCGACGTTCGCGAAGCGCGGGTCGACGGTGGTTGGAGATATCGATCCCGCGGCGTTTGCGGTTTCGGGAGCCTACACGCCAGTGCCCGGGGGCGTTGGAGCGCTGACGATTGCCATGCTGATGAAAAATACATTGACTGCCGCGCGCGTTCGCCGCGCCGGGAGGTAGACGCCATGCTGCGTGTAGGACTGACTGGCGACCTTGGCAGCGGGAAATCGACTGTCGCCGGGATGCTTGCCGAGCGGGGCGCGGTCGTCTTCTCGTCCGACGTGATGGGCCGCGCGATGATGCAGCCCGGGCAGGCTGTTTACGATGCGATCGTTGAAAAGTTCGGGCCCGGCGTGGTGCTGGCTGATGGGTCGCTCGACCGGCGGGAGCTGGCGCGATTGGCGTTTGCGGGGAAGCGTGTTGAAGAGTTGAATGCTATTGTGCATCCGGCGGTGATTGCGGAGCAGATGCGGTTGATTGAGGAGTTGGCAGGCACGCAAAGTATTGTGGTGATTGAGTCGGCGCTGATTTTCTCCACGAAACATGGTGGGGATGGGCGTAATTGGCATGACCGTTTCGACGAGATTTTGCTGGTTACTGCGCCGGAAAACGTCAAAATTGCGAGGTTTATTGCACGCGCTTCCGAAGGGCGCACGCCGACTCAGGAAGAGCTTGCCGCGATGGAGATCGATGCCCGGCGGAGGCTGAAGACGCAACGAGCGTCGACCGCGCATGAGCAGGATTGCATCGTGATTCGTAACAACGGAGACCTTGCCGCTCTGGGTGCTCGCGTCACCGATGTGTGGCGGGCACTGCAACGGATGGCCAGTCGATCCGTGACAGAATGAGCGGACCCGCATGAGAAACCGCTAGAATCTTGAACACAGGCGCAGCCAGCGCCGTCAAGGGTCACCCAGCGATGAAATTGCGTCCCGTTCTGCTTGTTATTCTGATCCTCACATCCTTCTACTATCTCTCCACGCGCTACATGCCGACCGGCGCACTGGCCGGACTGGTGCATCGCGGACTCGCTCCGGACCGGACGACGCAGGCTTCGCTGACCGGGCCGCTAGGTGATTTTTCGCTGACCGAAGCCTCGGCCGCACCGGCCTTCGACGTGGAAGAGCAGCAGAACATCGCGGTGTACAAGAAGGCTCTGCCGTCGGTTGTGAACATTACGAGTACGGCGGTGATGCATGATTTTTTCTATCGTCCCGTTCCGGTACAGGGGCAAGGGTCGGGCTTCATCCTGGACCATGAAGGCCACATCCTGACCAACAATCATGTGATCGACAACGCCCAACTGGTTGAAGTGACGCTGTCGAACAAGAAAAAGTACAAGGCGCGCGTGGTGGGCCAGGATCAGAACCACGACCTGGCGCTGCTGCAGATCCAAGGCGCGCCCGATCTGACTCCGGCTACGCTGGCCGAGTCGACGAACCTCGTGGTGGGTCAACGGGTGTATGCGCTGGGGAATCCGTTCGGCTTCTCGGGGACGATGACTCGCGGGATCATTTCGGCGATCCGGTCTGTCGGGATGCCTTCGGGGAACAAGATTGAGGACGCTATTCAGACGGATGCTTCGGTGAATCCCGGCAACTCCGGGGGGCCGCTGTTGAACTCGCGGGGCGAGGTGATTGGGATTACGACGCTGATTGCGTCGAACCCCAATGGCGGCGCGGATCAGTCTGCCGGCATCGGGTTTGCGATTCCGATCCAGACGGCCAAGGCTACGATTGAGGACTTTGCGCGTTATGGGCGGGCGCGGCGGCCGTCGCTGGACATAATGTCGTTTCCTATCGGCCCGGATATTGCCGAGCAGATTGGACTGCCTGCGGACTACGGGATCCTGATCGAGCGGGTGCTGCCGGGGGGCGCGGCGGAGCGCGCGGGGCTGCGTGGCGGATCGCAGCGCGCATATAACGGCAACGAGGAAGTGATGCTGGGCGGAGACCTGATCGTCGGCGCGGATGGACAGGAGATCACGACACCGCAGGACTTGTATCGAGTGATGAACACTCACCATGCCGGCGACATCATTACGTTGACGGTGTTTCGGGGACGAACCAAGTTGACTGTGAAGGTAACGCTCTCGGATGCGAAGCAAGTGATCGGCGGGCAGACGACCTGATACCAGAGGGACAAACAGGAACGGCCCGGATTGCTCCGGGCCGTTGCTGTTTATGCGACTCAGCTTAGAACTTCAGCTTTGCCGAGAGTTGCACCTGGCGCGGGCCGTATAGCACGGATGAGGTAGAGAGCGGAGCGCCGAACGGTGTGGCAGTGGCAGAGAGTGGAATGATGCAACCCTGAAGGTTACCCTTCGGGCAGGCAACGCCGTTTGTTGTCAGGCCAGGAGTGGTGAAACTGTACAAGCTGGTAGACACCGAAAGGTAGTTACGGTGATTGGCGACGTTGAATGCCTCAGCGCGAAGTTCCAGGCTGAAGCGTTCATGGATGGGGAAAGTGCGCGAGACGCGGGCGTCCACGTTATGCACGCCTGGTCCCTTGAAGGAGTTGCGGGGAGCGATTGCATCCGGAACCCGTCCATTGGTGCCGGAGTTGAAAAGCGAGAGTTCGGCACCGGAGAGGCCGCCGTCCGCAATCGGCGATACGGGCGCGCTGGCCATCAAGGCAGTGACCGGAGTTCCGGTTTGGGCGGTGAACGTTCCGGAAATGGTGAAGCCATTGAGAGCGTAACGTGCGAACGGATTTGCGACGAAACGGTTGACCGTTGGCGCAGCTACGACCGAGCCGACGAAGCGTCCGCGAAGGTCAAGATCGGAGCGGGCGTACTCATTGCTGCGTCCGTTGCGCTTGCCTTTGGCAATCGGGTCGATGGGGGTATCCGTACCGTTGAATGTGCCGTTGACGCCGGATACCTGACCGCCGTCCATGGTCTTCGCCCAGGTGTAATTGGCGAGAACTTCAAGGCCGTGTGCGAAGGGTTTGCGGACCGTGAATACGAGCGAGTGGTAATTGCTGTTGACGTCGGAGAAGCCGGTCAGTACGGCGCCCGTATTCGGGGACAGACGCGCCGTGTAGAACGGAACGACGATCGCGGTTACCGGGTTGCCAGGTGTGGGATAGAAGTAATAGATGTTGTTGACCGCCGAGGCCGGATCTACGTTGGTGTCGACGAAGATTGGAAGACGCAGGCCGCGGTTGCCGACGTAGCTAACGCCCAATACGGCGTGCAGTGGCAGTTGCTGTTCCACGGCGAGGTCCCATGACATCGATTCGGGATTGAGAAATTTCGGGTCGAGACCGCGAGCGCTGATAGTTCCCAGTGAGAGTCCAGTGTTGACAGCGGGAGTTGGGGCACCCGTCACGAGGTTCGTAGGAGCGGGGCCGGGAGGGGTGAATTCCGGAATGCCGCCCTGCGGCGCATTGGCCGCATACGTCCCCGATTGCTGGAAGCAGCGAGTTGCACCTGCCACGGGCGTACACAGCGGTCCGTTGGCGGGATTGGTGTTCGCGGTAATGTAAGGCGAGTTCGGGTTGGTCAGTGCGTTGACGTTGAACTGCTGCTGATAGACACCGTTCTCACGACGCTGCGTGTAGTAGGTGGAGTTCGAGTTGAGGCCGTAGAAGATGCCGTAACCGCCGCGTACAACGGTTCCGTCCTGGGGAGCCCACGAGAAGCCGAAGCGAGGCTGGATCATCTTCTTGTCGATGTTGATGGTAGTGGTGTACAGCGCGGCGACTGCCGAAGTGGTGTTGGGCTTGTCGGGCTGGGGCACCAGTTGCAGGTCGTAACGAATGCCGAGCGAAAGCAGGAGTTTGGGCGTTACCTTCCAGGCATCTTCCACAAAGAAGTCGACGTCCTGGTTCCAGAAATCGTCCGCGCCGACGTGCGTGAGTGGGTCGTTGACCTGCGTGAACGAGTTGTAGTGCCGGCCACCGTTGACCTGGTAGATGTCCTGAACCCAGTTGGCGAAATTGAACTCGTTGGTGCCTGTTTGATAGCTAAAACTGCCGTCGCCCTGGAAGAGGTTCTGCAGCTGCTCGTGGATAAAGTTGAGGTCTACGCCGGTTTTGAAAGAGTGCTTGCCGAGTGCTATGGAGTAGATGTCGGTAGCCTGGATGCGGTGCTCGTCGGGGAACGCGCCGCGCGGTAGAGCGCTGGTTTCGCCGTAGCTGGCGATTCCGGTGAGTGAGATCGCGGGGCCGCCGGAGTTGGTGCTGTCGGTCTCCAGATCGCGAGCCCACTGGAAGTGGACCACGTTGGCCGAACGCGCCGAGAGCGCAGTTTCGGCGTTAGCTACGAGGAAGCGGGAGTGGAAGTCGGCTGTGCCGTTCTGGCTGACGCCGCCGTTGTTGACGGTGGTCGAAGTGTTATAGCCGTTGGGCTGGTGGAAGTTCTGCCAGAGGAAGCTGGTGGAGAGGTGAGTCTTCTGCGTGAGTTGATAATCAAGGCGCGGGAAGAAGATGTCCTGCTTCACGTTGCGGCCGAATGATCCCAGCTGGGTCTGCAGTCCAGCGACTGCCGCTGTGCACTGCGTAGGCGATATGCCCGGGATGCTCGAAGGATAGATCACCTGGCTGGCGCCGGTGCCACGAGTCAGAAAGTTGGAAGCGCGCTGGTCGCAGAGGGCTGCGAGGTCGGTCAGGTTCTGCTGAATCCCCCCGACCACACCATTGTAGGTGCTCAGGTAGGCGATCGGCGTGACTTTGCGGTAGCCGTCGTAGGTGAAGTGGTAGAAGAGCTTGTCCTTGAGGATTGCGCCGCCGATGGTTCCACCGAACTGATGCTGCTCCTTGACGGGTTTGTTCTTGTTCTGGGGATCGATCGCGTTGTAGCCGGGGGTGCGGTAGTACTCGAAGGCGTCGCCGTGGATGGTGTTGGTTCCGGACTTGGTGATGGCGTTGATGATGCCGCCGGCGGCCTGACCGAATTCGGCGGAGTAGCCCGCGTTCTCGGTGGAGAACTCCTTGATGGAGTCGACCGGATAGACGTAGGGTGCGCCGATGGAACGGCCGCGGGCTTCGGAGAAGAAGGCCTGGTTGTTGTTGGCGCCGTCGACGATGTTAGAGTTGTAGATGCCGGAGATGCCGCGGAAGCTGATCAGGCCGGTGTTGCCGTCGGGGATGACGTTCGGCGTGGCGAGCACGAAGTTGTCGAAGCGGCGGCCGTTGACGGGGAGGTTCGACACCAATTGTTCGTCGATGACCTGCGAGACGGCGACCTTGTCGGTGTCGAGCATGGGAGCGTCGCTGGTGACGATGACGTCGGTGGTGACGGTAGCCGCGGGCAGATCGGCGTCGACGGTAACGGCGGAGCCTACCGTCACGTTGACGTTGGTCTGGTCCACTTTGCCGAAGGTGCCTCCGCCGCCGAGGACGACTTCGTAGAGGCCGGGCTGCAGGAAGCTGGCAGCGTAGTGGCCTTCGGAGTCGGTTTTGAGCGTGCGGCTGGCGCCGGTGCCGGTGTTGGTAACGACGACTGTGGCGCCGGAAACGACAGAGCCGGATTTATCGCGCACGATGCCGGTGATGCCGCCGAGCGCGGCGGTCTGCGCGGCGGCTGAGCCGGCGACACACAGGGCAATAAGGGAAGTGGCGAAAAATGATTGAATCTTGCACGCAAGAGGCTTCATACGGATGCTCTGGCTCCATCAAACGTTCGGGCAGGGTTAAACGCTGCCGGGTGGGAAGTCGAGGCGGGTGCCGAAAAGGACTCCGGAAGGCTTCGCAGACGGGAATTGTTTGATTTGTGAATTCAATCTCAGAATCGCTGACTCGACGGGGAATGTCAAGAGTGCGGCCATGAAAGTTCCGCGACCAGCGTCGATTTTTCGCTTACAGAGTGAATTTACTGCAGGGTCTCGGGGATGACCGCATATTGCAGCAGAATCTCGAAGGGAATGATTTCGAGTGTCGCTTCGTGCGTGGCTTCGAGCACCACCGGGCAGGCTGCTCCCGCGCGCTGCACCTGGAGCCAGCGGGCAGCGCAGACGCACCAGCGGTCGCCCGGCGTAAGGCCAGGGAAGCCGTACTGAGGCATCGGCGTAGAAAGATCGTTGCCGAGCTGGGCAGAGGCTGCCAGGAACTTTTCCGTCACGATGCAGCAGATGGTGTGGACGCCCAGGTCGTCGGGGGAAGTGTTGCAGCATCCATCGCGGAAAAATCCTGTCACCGGGTCGGTGCCGCAGGTTTCCAGTGGTTGACCGAGGACGTTTTTCTGGGCGGAAGGTTGCTGGCTCTCTGACGGCATAGTGCCATTCGATGTGCTCCCGATGGGGGATGCTGGAACGCCATCTGCGCAAGTACCTTTGAAACTGCTCAACCCAGTTCTGCGCCGCTAACCTGACCAGCAGCTCGAATCCTGGATTGCCGCCATTTCCCGGAGGATTCCCCATGCACAGCCGAGCCATTCCAGTCGCCACATCCCTGTCTTTATTGCTTACCGCCGCCCTGCTGAGCGGCTGCGGGATGGGCCTACAGGGCAGCGGCTCAGTTGCCGGCGCAGCGGTCCAGGGCCGTATCATCGGAGGTCAGCAACCGGTGTCGGGTGCAACCATACAGCTCTACGAAGCGAGCAACCTGGGATACGGGGCTGCCTCCAAACCCCTGGTCTTGACGACGGTGCTGACGGATTCTGGCGGCGGCTTCACGTTGACCAACCTCTACAGCTGCACAAATCAAACGACGCAGGTGTACCTGGTCGCGACTGGCGGCAATCCCGGTCTCACCACGCTTCCCGTGGTGAATAACACTTCCATCGCGCTGATCGCTGCGCTGGGCGATTGCGGCAGTCTCTCCGCCTCGACGAACATCATCGTGAACGAGGTGACGACGGTCGCAGCAGTTTGGGCGCTGGCTCCCTTTATGAGCGCCTACGACCAAGTCGGTACGAGCGCGGGGAATGCGGTTGGACTTCGCAACGCGTTCGGCATGGCTGCCAATCTGGCCAGTTTCGCCAGAGGATCTTCGCCCGGAGACGTCCCGGCCGGCGCCACGATTCCTGCCGCTGAAGTGAATACGCTGGCGAACGTCCTGGCCGGCTGCGTGAATACGTCTGGCGGCTCGGATGGCGACGGCACAGCCTGCGGCAACCTGTTCCACGATACGAAGATCAACGGCATCGTTCCGACAAATACGGTGGATGCGGCTCTGCTGATCGCCCTGAACCCGGCGCACAACGCTGACCTGATCTATGGCCTGGCACCAGCGTTCACGGCGTTTCAGCCGACGCTCGGGTCGCAGCCGAACGACTGGACAATTGCGGCCAACTTTGCGATTGGCAACCGTATTACGAGCAACATTGCGTTCGATTCGGCCGGAGACCTGTGGGTCGTGAGCCCGGATGCGCTGTACGAGTTGAGCCCCACGGGCGCCGTGCTGGGGTCGTATAGCTCGATGGCCGGCAACAGCGTGGCGATCGATGCGACGGGCAACATCTGGGTGACGACGGCGAGTAATACGCTGGCGAAGATGCCTTCGACGCTGAGCGCGCCGGTGGTCTATGCTGCTCCCAATCCTCCGAATGTGGGTGTGGATGGTCTGGCGATCGATGGCACGGGCAACGCCTGGTATACCTGCGACACCTGCACGGCTATCTATCGGGTCGACGCCTCGGGGAACTCTCTGGGTTCGACCAGTGTTGCAGGTAGCGTGCACCAGACGAACATCTCGATCGATACCCATGAGAACGCCTGGCTGGGTAACTTCGACTACGCGCAGATCAATGTTTTCGCGAACAGCGGCACTGCCTTGCCCGGCTCTCCGCTGGGTTGCGGGACCTGCCGCGTTGCAAGCTTTGTGGCGAACGATGCTGCTGGGCGGGCTTGGATCGTCGGCTCCAATTTGACGCGGCTTGCCACGGACGGGAGCTTCGTCAACTACGAATCGCCGGCCGGCGGACTGCGTAACCCGGCGGCTGTGGCTATCGACGGCGCAGGGAATGCCTGGGTTGCGAATACGGTTGGCATCTCGAACACGTCTGCAGGCAGCCTCAGTGAGTTCACTAATGCAGGTGCGGTGGTTAGCCCGGCCCTGGGTTACGAGAGCGATTCGCTGGCTACGCCGCTGAGTGTGGCTGTGGACGGTTCGGGCAACGTGTGGCTGCGGAATACCGGGAATTCGACGGTGACGGCGTTTGTCGGCGCAGGGGTTCCCGTAGTGACTCCCCTGGCGC
This sequence comes from uncultured Acetobacteraceae bacterium, assembly GCA_964658125.1. GTDB lineage: Bacteria > Acidobacteriota > Terriglobia > Terriglobales > Acidobacteriaceae > Granulicella. The sequence goes on from CAZZYB010000091.1 coordinate 9,829, forward strand.
TCGGCGTAAAGAACAACACGCTGGGCTCGAGGCCGTAACCGGTAGGGAATCGCGCAAGAAAGCCCACGCCGCGTACGTGGGCTTTCTTGCGTTTGGCCATAAGCGGGTCGGGGGCGCCTGGGGAAGTCGATGCCACACGGTTGCGCCAATTCGCATCTCATCCTGCGGGAGGGTCGCATGATTCAATTCGACGGGAAGGTAGTTCTGATTACAGGTGCGGGGTCTGGCATTGGCGCAGCAGCCGCGAGGGCGTTCGCACGGGCAGGGGCCACGTTAGTTGCGGGAGACAAGGATAAAGAGGGGCTGGAGGCGCTGGAGAAAGAACTCGGGACGGAGAAGCTTTTGGTCCGCAAGATGGACACGTCTGACTCGGGTGACTGTAAGGATTTGGTGAAGGCCGCGATCAAGAAGTTCGGCAAGATCGACGTGCTGGTCAACGATGCCGGCGTGGACCACATGGGGGCAGTCGACGAAGGCAGTCTCGATGAATGGGAACGCATCATGGAGACTGACTTGAATGGCTATTTCTACATGATTCGCTTTGCTATCCCGTACCTGCGCGAGCAGAAGGGCGCCATCGTAAATGTCTCTTCGGTGTCTGGATTGGGCGCTGACTGGAACCACTCGTTCTACAACGCGGCGAAGGGCGCCATTACCAACTTCACTCGGGCGTTGGCATTGGATGAGGCGAAGCACGGGGTCCGCGTGAATGCCGTCAATCCATCCCTGGTGTACACGGCGATGACCGAGCAGATGAAGGCGCAGCCGCAACTGATCAAGAAATTCGAAGAACGCATTCCCATGGGTCGGGGTGCGCAGCCAGAAGATATCGCCGGGCCGATCTTGTTTCTGGCCAGCGAGGCTGCGCATTTCGTTACCGGGGTGAACCTGCCGGTCGATGGCGGTTTGATGGCGTCAAGCGGCCAACCTCCGTTCTAGGAAGTTTTCGTAAGCTGCTAGAAATCAAAACCCCACGCCGCAGCGTGGGGTTTTGATTTGCGGGGCGGGCTACTTCGCAGCCATTTTGAGTTGCTCCTGGTACTCCTCGTACGGGCCCTTGT
>CAZZYB010000092.1:0-10858 GCA_964658125.1 uncultured Acetobacteraceae bacterium
ATTACGCAGCAGACGTTCCGCGCCTCCGAGATCGTCAATGGCCTGCTCAACTTCTCACGCACCGGCAGCGGCGAGTTCAACCGCGTTGACATCAACGCGATGCTTCGCGATACAACCGTTCTGCTCGAACACCAGATGCGCTCCGGTCGCATTGAAGTTCAGCTCGAACTCGCGCCGGACCTGCCCGCTATCCAGGGCAATCTTGGCAAGCTCCAGCAGGTCGTCCTCAACCTCATCATGAATGCCAAGGACGCGATGCAGGACCGCGGCAGCGGCCATATCTTCATCGCCACGGAACACATCGGCAGCATCGTCGAAATTCGCGTCGCCGACGATGGCGGTGGCATGCCGCCGGAAGTTCTGCGCCGCATCTACGACCCCTTCTTCACCACCAAGGGCACACCCAAGGAAGGCCAGCGCAAAGGCACGGGCCTGGGCCTCGCCGTCACGTACGGCATCATGCAGGAGCACGCCGGCAAGATCAGCGTTCAAAGCACCGTTGGTGAAGGCACCGTGTTCCGCCTCGAGTTCCCCGCGGCAGACCAGAAACCGGCGCAGAGCACTGAGCCCGTCCTCAACGGAAAGGCTGTACATGCCTGAAAGCGCAACGATGAGCCCACCGGAGCTACGGCACCACGCCACATCCGGCAGCATCCTCATCATCGACGACGAAGCGGGGATCCGCGACTCGCTCGAAACCCTGCTCACCCTCGAAGGCTTCGAAGTCCAATCGGCACCCGAAGGCCGCAGCGGACTCGACTTGCTGGCGCGCCACACCTATGACCTGCTGCTGCTTGACCTGTCACTGCCGGGGGAAAGCGGCATCGATCTTCTGCCGCGCATCAAGTCGCTGGTTCCCGATCTGCCGATCATCATGATCACCGCGTATGGGACCGTGGGCAATGTGGTGGACGCCATTCGCGCGGGCGCTGCCAACTTCGTTCAGAAGCCCTGGGACAACGAGAAGCTGCTCGCCGACATACGCGCGGCTATCGGCCGCTCCTCCGCCGAGCAGGAAGTCGTCCAGCTTAAACGCGTCCTTAAACAGCGCTTCGCGTTTGAAAACATCGTGGGCAAAAGCGACTCGATGCTGCGCCTCTTCGACCTGATTACGCAGGTCGCGCCCAGCCGCTCCACCGTTCTTATTCAGGGCGAAAGCGGTACCGGTAAAGAGCTCATCGCGAAAGCTATCCACGCGAACTCGCCGCGCCGTGACCGCGCCTTTATCCCCGTCAACACCGGGGCTGTGCCTTCCGAGCTTCTCGAATCTACACTCTTCGGCCATGAGCGCGGGGCGTTTACCTCCGCCGTGGCCGCCAAGAAAGGGCTCTTCGAAGTCGCTGACGGCGGCACCCTTTTCCTCGACGAAATCGGAACTATGGGGATGGATATGCAGGCGAAAATCCTGCGCGTCCTGCAGGACCGCCGCTTCATGCATCTAGGCGGCACCAGCGAGATTCAGGTGGACGTCCGCATCGTGGCCGCCACGAACGTCAACCTGCAGCAGGCTGTCCGCGAAGGGCGCTTCCGGGAAGACCTCTTCTATCGTCTCAACGTCATCTCCTTGGACCTGCCGCCGCTCCGCAGCCGCAAACAGGACATACCACTGCTCGCCACGCACTTCCTCAAGTTCTATGCCGAGGAAAACGGCTTTTCCCCACGCCAGCTTGCCGCCGAGACTCTTCGTCTGCTCATGGACTATGAGTGGCCTGGGAACGTTCGTGAGCTCGAAAACGCCATCGAACGGGGGGTGGTGCTCTCCACCGGCGGAACCATCACGCCGGATCTTCTACCCGCGCAGCTTCGCGGCAATACCTACACCACGGACCTGCTGGAGCAGAAGCCCGACGCCTCGCTCTTCGATGTCATGGAAGAAATTGAGCGCCGCATCATCGCCGACCGGCTCGAACGTTGCAACTGGAACCAGACCGAAGCCGCCGAATATTTTCGCATCCCGCTGTCGACGCTGAACCAGAAGATCAAAAGGCTCAGCATCGAGGTGAAAAAGCGCATCCGCGAATAGGGATTCTTTCGCGGGAACTAACGTCCGGGTGTCCCATTACAGCTCGGAACTTTGCGAGATGGGTGGGTATCACAATGCCTGTCTAGCGTTTCTTACCCTTCACTACCGGTTTCGCCTTCTTCGCGGGCACAACCTTCTTCGCCGGTGCTGCTTTCTTAGCCACAACCTTCGCTGGGGCCTTCTTCGCTGCGGGCTTGGGCGCAGCCTTCTTCGCGACTGTCTTCGCCGGAGCTTTCTTTGCAGCCGCCTTAGGCGCAGGCTTACCCTTTGCAACGGGTTTCGCCTTTACAGCAGGCTTCGCCGGCGCCTTTTTGGGAACAGCTTTCGCCGCAACCGGCTTTGTCTTCACTACAGCTTTCGCGGGAGCTGCCTTTGCCGGAGCCTTAGCAGCAACGGATTTCACAGCCACTTCTTTCACAGCTTTGGCCGGAGCTGCCTTTTCGGCAACCTTCTTCGGAGCAGCTTCCTTCGCCGCAACTGGAGCAGGCGCTACGTCCGCGGCTGCGTCATTCCCATCCGCATCTTCCTCAGCCGCCGCCGCAGCGGCTACAGCCTTCTTCGACCGCGGTTTAGCCGGCTTGGTCTCGCGCTTCACGGCACGCCGCCGCATGTTGACCGGCGGAGGAGGTGCGGGCGGAGAGTAAGGCTCCAGGTATGCCTTGGCGGCCTCCGGAGTCTCCAGTTTTCCGTCCATGATCGCAAAGAATATCTGCTCAACCAGGTCGCTGTATCCGGGCAGGTCGGGCGTAATCCGCATCTCCTGCATCAGGGTGTAAGGAATCTTCTGCTTCGCCGTGGGCCATTCAGAGAAGTAAGCCTTGAACCGCGCCTGCACTGGGGCACTCTTGGTGTTGTGTGCGAGCCAAAGGACGCTCTCCGGCACAGCCGACGCAAGCAGCTTCCAAGCCGCTGACGGGGCCGCCGCTTCTTTGGCGGCAAACTGCACGCCGAATGCCTTGCCCTCGGCTTCCAGCGAATCGATCTGCGTTGCAAATCCCGGCCGCGCAAAACTCTTTTTCAGTTCAGCAATGTCCTTGGGCGCCATCTTCGCCGTCATCAGCGGAAAATAGGCCGCCGAAGGGTCAGGGTAGATTCCCATCGAGTTCAGCTGTCCCACTGTGTCGCGCAGCCGATTCAGTTCCACCTCGTTCACCTTCGAGGAGGCCCACGCCGGGAAGAGGTGCTTCATCCAGCCGTCGGACTCCAAGCGCCGCAAGACCCGTAGCGGGTCTTCTTCGCGGATAATCTCCTCGGTCTCATAGGCCCGGGACGCCGCGTTCATCGCTCCGATGTAATGCTCGTCTTTGCCATTGTCGTAGCGAGCGCGGGTCCGCTCTTCCATCTGCCAACCCAGCCGAGCCATAAACCGCGCTGCTCGGATCATGCGGGAGGGGTCTTCGATAAACCCGTAGTTCGAAACCAGCCGAAGCTCGCGATTTTCGATGTCCGCAACCCCGTTCATTGGGTCCATTAGCAGCCCGTAAGAGCCCTCGTTAAGCGAAATAGCCATCGCATTTGCGGTGAAGTCCCGCCGGCGCAAATCCTCGAGGATGGTCGCGGATTTCGCCACGGGCTTGCCCGGCTTGGGGTATGTAATCGCCAGCGCACTGCCAACTTCCAAGCGCACGCCACCCGGAAAGTGCAGGAAAATTGACTGGAAAATCTCCGACTCACCTACTACCATGCCACCAGCTTTTTCCAAGTCTTTTCTGAGCTTTAGCGCCTGTCCTTGAACGACAACATCAAGGTCGCGGATGGGCGAGCCGCTGGTCAGGTCTCGTACCGCTCCGCCGACCAGGAAAACGGTCAGGTTGCGGGCACGGGCTACGTCTCGCACGTTCGCGAGAGCTTTTTGCTGGGCGGGTGTAAGGCGGGTTTGGAGCAGGTAAATATAATCTGCCATGAGGTCTTCTGGTTCCCCTCCGGGGGTTTGCGCAAGTGGCTTTTATGGCCCGCGTAACGCTTCTACAATCAGGTACTTAGCTCTGCCTATGAGCACTGTTCGACACCCGATTGTACACGACAGAGTGGCGTTTTGGACACCTTTTGCACTATTTATGTTGCTTTTAGCTACCTTCGTGCAACAATCCCACTGCGGGTCGGAGACTATGGCAGAGGCACAGAAAAAAGTCATCCTCCGGCAGTTTACCGGCGACCCCGTCAGCGGCTATCTCCCGGCATCGGGGTTTTCAAGCAACGGACAAGTCGCATTCATGAATACGGCTGGACGCGTCATCTCTTTTCCTCTGAGTGACATAAAGCTGATAGCTTACGTGCGGGATTTCAATTCCGCAGATCGGGTGGACCCCGAGCGCCTGGGTCGGCGGGCGTTCCCGGCGCGTCCCCGGACGGAAGGCCTGTGGCTTCGCATGACATTCCGTGACGGCGACACGCTGGAAGGGCTCGCCCCGCTCGACATCAGTTTTCTCGACGCCATTGCCACCGACGGCGGGCTCACCATCACGCCTCCGGACACCCGCTCCAATACCCAGCGCGTCTTCGTTCCCCGCTCGGCGCTTACCGCGCTGGACCTCCTCGGCCTGATCACCTCCGCCGCCCAGCGGAAGCCCGCTGCCAAACCGGTGCGCGAACCCGAACCGTGGCTTTTTGACAACACCTAGCAGCGCCGAAAGTGAGACAATCGCGGGCATGAAACTCTTCGACCTGGCCACCCACCTCGGAGCCACCCTGACCGGCGCCGACGGCCAGGCGGAAGTGACCGGCATGGCTGGGATCGAGACAGCCGGACCGGGCGAAGTCACGTTCGTGGCCAATCCGAAGTACGCTTCCCTGGCCCGCACCACACGTGCGGCCGCGGTCATCGTTGAGCCCGGATTCGCCGAAACCTCCGTCCCCACCCTGCGCATCGACAATCCCTACCTGGCCTTCGCTCGCGCCATCGAGTGCTTCTACCAGCCGCCGGTCTATGCTCCGGGCGTCCATCCGACCGCGGTCATCGCACCGACGGCCACCATCGGCCAGCGAGCCCACATTGGCGCTTACGCCGTCATTTCGGACAACGTCACCGTGGGGGACGACGCCGTCATCCTCTCCCACGTCGTCCTCTACCCATTCGCCACGATTGGCGACCGCTTCGTCGCCCACGCCCACGCCGTCGTGCGCGAGCACTGCCGCGTCGGTGACGATGTGGTCCTTCAGAACGGGGTTATCATCGGTGCAGACGGCTTCGGTTTCGCCAAGGGCCCGGGTGGCCGCTGGGTCAAAATCGTGCAGTCCGGACGGGCGATCCTCGAAGATGCGGTCGAAGTCCAGGCCAACGCCTGCATCGACCGCGCTAGCATCGGGGAAACCCGGATTCGCGCGGGGGCGAAGGTCGACAACCTCGTACAAGTAGGTCACGGCTCGACTGTCGGTGAAAACACTCTGCTCTGCGCCCAGGTCGGTCTGGCGGGCTCCACGACCATCGGCAAGAACGTCATCCTCGCGGGCCAGGTTGGCGTCGCCGGACACCTCACCGTAGGGGACGGCGCCGTCGCGACTGCCCAAACCGGCATTCCGAGCGACGTGGCCCCGGGAGCGGTGGTCAGCGGCTACCCCGCCATGGACAACCGCGCATGGCTCCGCACTGTAGCGGCCTTGAACCGCCTGCCTGATCTGCTGCGCAAGCTGCGGGCGTCGGAAAAGTAGGAAGGAATGGCTGATACCCTTGAACCCATGCGCATTCTGATTGCTGCCGCAAGCCTCGCCGTGCTGGCCGCGACAGGCTGCCACTCAGCCTACATAGAAGCCACGGTAAAAAACTCCACCGGCAATGCAGTGTCGCTGGTGGAAGTCGACTACCCCAGTGCCAGCTTCGGGCGCGAATCCCTACCCGCCGACGCTCGGTACCAGTACCGTTTTAAGATCCTCGGCAGCGGCCCCACGAAGGTTCTCTGGACGGACTCGGCCCACCATGAGCACTCCGTCAACGGTCCGCCGCTCCACGAAGGTCAGGAAGGCAAACTGACGATCACCCTGACCTCGGCGAGCGCCACCTGGGACTTTACCCCTGTCCGTCCCTAAACCGCCCGGGGCCCGAATGCCAGTAGATCGGTCCCCGCGGAAATTCGGCCGTATCGTGACTTGCGGGCGCGGGACCCTCCAGCGCAAAGACCACGCCAGCCGCAGCCACCAGTAACGCCATACCCATCCATATCAGCGGAAAGTAAACCATGGGAGCCCTCCTTCCCGGAACGCCCTCATGAGCGCCCCGAAAAGCATGCACGTATGACGCACAAAAAGGCTCTAGGGTAAACTTCGGTTTGTGGCACGCGGTTACTTCATCACTTTCGAGGGGCTCGACGGCTCCGGTAAAACCACGCAGCTAAAGCGTTTAGCCGCCGCGCTCACCGCCGAAGGCCGCGCTGTCGTCAGCCTCCGCCAGCCCGGCGGAACGCCTCTCGGCGACCGCATTCGGTCGGTTCTGCTCGACTCCCGGAGCGATACCGAACTGGGCGGCATTGCCCCCGCCGCTGAAATGGCGCTCATGTTCGCTGACCGCGCCCAGTCGCTCCACCAAGTCATCCACCCTGCTCTGGCCGCGGGTGCCGTGGTGCTTTGCGACCGATATACCGACTCGTCCGAGGCCTACCAGGGGGCGGGGAGAGACCTTGGCGCGGACCGCGTCCTGGCGATGCACCGGGCAGCCTGCGACGGGTTCCAGCCCGACCTGACTATCCTGCTGCTCCCTCCTCTTGCAGGCTGCCTGGCGCGCGCCCGCCGTCGCAATCATCGCAATGCCCAATCGCACGGCACGGACGAAAATCGCTTCGAGCGCGAAGGCGACGCCTTTTACGAGCGCGTTTACCAGCAATACCGCGTGATCGCGGCCCGAGAACCGCATCGCGTAGTTGCGATTGAGGACGAAGCCGGCATCGAGCACATCGCCGCTCGGATTCTCGCCATCGTTCGGGAACGCATCTCACCGGGTCTATGACCCGCAGCAAGTCCGACTACATTGAAGCCCGCACCGAAGGCGAGTGGCGCATTCCACCCGGCCTTCGCCGCGCGCTGCCGTTCTACGCACGGCGGGACTGGGTGCACTTCGGGCGCCCTATCCCGCTGTTTGAGCATCTGCACAAAACCTTTGGGCGAATTGCGCATTATCGGTTTATGGGGACGCTCATCGTGTTCGTGAATGATCCTGCATGGATCAACGAAATCCTGATCAACCAGTCGGCCTCGTTCATCAAGGAGCGCACGCTTAAGCGCATGAAGATCCTGCTGGGCGAAGGGCTCATCACTTCTGACGACCCGATCCACATGCGTCAGCGCCGGATCGCAGCGCCTGCTTTTCACCGCCAGCGCATCGCCGGATACGCTACGGAGATCGTCGCCAGCGCGGCTGCGACGCGGGACGGATGGGTGGCGGGTCAGACGATCGACATCGCCGACGCGATGATGAACCTCAGCCTGCGCATCATTGCGCGGACGCTTTTCGACACGGAAGTCACCCCTGAAATCCTCTCTGTAGCCGACGAGGTCAACGCCATTATGGGGATTTACAACTTCCTTGTAGCGTTTCCGAAGCTTGAGTCGGTGCTCCACTGGCCCATTCCGGGGGTCGTCAAGTTCCGGAAATCCCGAGCGCGGCTGGACGCGATCGTCGGCCGCATGATCGCCAGCCGTCATGCCCTTTCGCCTGAAGAACTGGCCAGCCGCGGCGACCTGCTCTCCATGCTCATCGCGGCGCGCGACGAAGCCGAGGACGGGACGGGCATGTCGGACGAGCAGGTCCGCGATGAAGCGCTCACCATCTTCCTGGCGGGCTACGAGACGGTAGCCAACGCCCTGACCTGGACCTGGTATCTCCTCTCGCAGAACCCCGAGGCGGCCAGCCGGATGGCCGCCGAGATCGACGAAGTTCTCGGCGACCGAACCGCTACGCTCGAAGACTATCCGCGGCTCAAGTACACCGAGATGGTTTTCGCCGAATCGATGCGTCTGTTCCCGCCGGCCTGGGCGATGGGCCGGCAGTCGACCAAACCCGTCACCCTCGGCGAGTACCATCTTCCGCCCGGCGCACACTTCTTCTTCTGCCAATACACCATGCACCGCTCGGCCGAATTCTGGCCCGAACCCGAGCTCTTCCGCCCCGAGCGCTTCACCGACGAAGCCAAATCCACCCGCCCGCGCTTCGCCTACTTTCCCTTCGGCGGAGGCCGCCGCCAGTGCATCGGCGAAGGCTTTGCCTGGATGGAGGGCGTGCTGGCGCTGGCCACAATCGCTCAACGCTGGACACTGAATTTTCTCCCCACCTACCCCATAGAAGCCCAGGCGAAGATCACTCTGCGGCCCCGGTATCCGATGGTCATGAGGGTAGAACCGCGTTTGAGCGGCCGAGACAATTAGGCTGCTATCCCGCGCGTTTTGTGCAACATTGCAATTGCCGTTAGCATAGAAGGAACATCTGCCGTTCCGCGCCTGGCGTCCACGCGTCCGACTGACGTGTCGAAAACTCCTTGCGTCAGGCGCCTGAGAAAGTTCCACCGATGAACGTCTATCTATGAACATGCCGGGCCCTTCAATCCGAACCAGCACCCTGATCACCGGCGACAGCGAGATGGCCGATCGGGTTCGCGCTCACGACTGGGCTGCCACTCCATTGCGTTCGATCGAGGACTGGTCGGAGACGCTGGTTGCCGTCGTCGATCTCATGCTCCGTTCTCCGCTCCCTACCATTCTTTCCTGGGGTCCCGAGATGGTCTTTCTTTATAACGATCCAGCCATTCCCACCCTGGCCGGAAAGCATCCTCAAGCCCTGGGAGCGCCCTATCGGGACGTTTTTCAGGAGTCGTGGGACCTGGTTTGTGCCGACCTCGAAGCCTGCTTCTATCGTGGCGAGACGGCCATACGTGACAACGTCGCCATCCCCATCCTGCTCAATGGAGAGCTCGAGCAACACTACTGGACCTACTCGCTCGCTCCCGTGTATGAAGACGGCAAGATCGCAGGCGTTTTCGATACCTACCGAAATACCACCGGCGTGGTTGCGCTCGCCGCAAAACTTAGCCACAGCGAAGCAAGGCTCCAAAAAGACGAGCAGACTTTGCTGGAAAACGCCAAGCGTCTGGGCGAACTTGCAGCCATCGTCGAATCGTCCGACGACGCCATCCTGAGCAAGGACCTGAACGGCATTATCCTCAGCTGGAACGCCGCCGCGACCCGCGTCCTGGGCTATACCGCCGAGGAGATGATCGGGTCATCCATCCTCAAGATCATTCCGGAAGACCTCCATTCCGACGAGCAGCTCATTATCGGGAACATCCGCGCCGGCAAACGGGTGGAACACTTCGAAACTTTCCGTCTCACCAAGAGCGGCGCGCTGATCGAAGTTTCACTCACGGTGTCGCCGGTGAAGGACCACACGGGAAAAGTGATAGGCGCCTCCAAGATTCTCCGCGACATTTCAGGCCGCAAACGGATCGAGGAATCGCTGCTGCAAGCCGAGAAGATCGCGGCGACGGGCCGGATGGCCGCAACGATCGCCCACGAGATCAACAACACTCTCGAAGCTGTCATGAATCTGCTGTATCTCATACGCCCCTCGATCACGGACCCGGAGGGCCTCGAGTATCTCAACTCCGCGGAAACTGAACTGGGACGCGTGGCACACATTGCCAAGCAGACCCTCGGATACTATCGGGAACACGCGTCCGCGAGCAGCGCTTCCATCGCAGACCTCGTTGTCCATGCCATCACGATTTACGAGCCGCGCTGTACCGCCCTCCATATCAAAATTAGCAAGACACTGCATTCGTTCAGGAAGGCTTCTCTGCGGCGCGGAGAGATGATGCAGGTCATCTCCAACCTGATCGCGAACTCGATTTATGCGATGCCGCAGGGCGGCACATTGTCTCTTTGCGTAGAGGATGCGACTGACCCGAGGGACGGTGTGGTTCTGACCCTTCGCGACGACGGAGTCGGCATTCCGCCCGAGATTCTGCCGAAAGTTTTCGACGCGTTCTTTACGACACGGAGCGCGGTGGGCACCGGTATAGGCTTGTTCGTCGCCAGACAATTTGTCGAAGGCCACGGCGGGCAAATCACGATCGAGAGCAGCGTTGATCCCGAAACGCGCGGCACCACGGTTGAAGTCTTCATACCGTCGATCACAGCTTACGAAACCGCAAACGAATAATTGACGCAGATGCCGCTCCCCTCCACCTTCGCAGGTTTCCTCGGCAATGACGCGACCGTCGAAAACCTGCGCGCTTCGATCGCCACGGGCCGGCTTCCTCATTCGCTGATCCTCGCGGGCCCGCGCGGCGCCGGTAAGTACACCCTTGCCCTGATGCTGACGATGGCTCTTGAATGTGAGCGCCAGCCTCGAGAAATGATGGACGGCCGAGAGCTCGCCACCTTCTGCGGCGAATGCAAAAACTGTACGCGTATCGCGGAGTCCGGTGACCTCCAAAGCAAGATCGACGAAGCCGTCGCCGCTCGCGAAGACATGCGCGAGACGGACAAGAAGGACACCCGAGTCCTCGTCCAGACGCACCCGGATGTCCTGATTATTCCGCCCGACCCGCCGCAGCTTCTGATCAAGCTTGGGCAGGTCCGCACCATGATCCACCGTGCGCAACGACGGCCTTCCGAAGCGCCCCGCATGGTCTTCATCGTGACGTCAGCCTCATTTATGAAGGAGGCGGCGAACTCGCTGTTGAAGCTGCTTGAAGAGCCGCCGGACTATGCGCATCTCATGCTGCTCGCAGAGAATACTGGCGAACTGTTGCCCACTATCCGTTCGCGCTGCGGCGTCGCCCGTCTTGGCGCACTGCCCGCCGAGGAAATCGAAGCACTGCTGGCGCGTGCGCGTCCCGAGTGGACGCAAAC